>CAIWET010000607.1 GCA_903911805.1 uncultured Ignavibacteria bacterium
ATATTTTCCATTCTTTTTTTGTCTTTTTTTTTCCATTTTGGAGTTAAATGGTGTCTTTCATAATATTCTATAACCACATTTTCACAAAAAGATTAAAATTACATTTTAAATAAGTAGAATTTCATTAAAATTGCATCATGTAAGATGGATCCCATCCATTAAAAAAATCACACAATAGAAATCGACATAACATATATTATTAAATTAAAAGTGATTTATAAAGAATAAAATAATTTTTACTAAATTCTGTTATTATTTCATTTGAAATTAAGCTTAAAATACATAAATGAATAATATAGATACAAATCACGTTTTAGTTGGAATGTCTGGTGGAGTAGATTCTTCGGTTGCCGCAGTAAAACTGCAGAAAGAAGGATTGCAAGTAACTGGTTTTACAATCACACCTTACAAGATTGATGACAATTGCAGAGTGAAAGTTCACGAAAAAAGTTGCTGCTCATTTTCAGGAATTATTGATGCAAATGACGTTTGCGAAAAATATGGAATGAGCCATTTTTTTGTTGATTTATCTGAAGAATTTAATAATAAAGTTGTGCAATACTTTATTGATGAATATCTTGCCGGACGCACTCCAAATCCTTGCGTAATGTGCAATCCCACAATTAAATGGGACGCAATGATTAATAAAGCTGACGAAGTTGGTGCATTTTATGTGGCAACAGGTCATTATTCTAAAATCAATTATGATAAAAATACTGGAAGATATATTTTGGTGAAAGGATTTGATAAATCGAAGGACCAAACTTATTTTCTATGGCGATTACAGCAATCTCAATTAGAACGCACACTCTTCCCTCTTGCGGAATTCGACAAACCAATGACTAGAAAGTATGCTCATGATTACGAATTGTTAATTGCGGACAAAGTAGAATCTCAAGAAATTTGCTTTATTCCTGATAATGATTACCACCGATTTTTAAAAAATGCTGTTCCGGATATTGAAGAAAGAATTGGCAAAGGCGATATCATTTTTAATGATAAAAAAGTTGGTGAACATCAGGGATTCCCTTTTTACACCATTGGCCAGCGCAAGGGATTGGGTATATCGAATGAAAAACCATTGTTCGTAAAAAGTATTGACTCAAAGAATAATGTCATTCAGGTTGGCTTAGAAGAGGATTTATTAAATAATGGATTAATTGCGAATAATATCAATTTGATAAAGTATCCTGATATCGAAGATAACAAGATTTTCAGTGTAAAAATTCGCTATCGTGATCCAGGATTCCCTGCAAAGTGTAAAATTAATTCTGATGGCAATTTAGAAATTGAGTTTATGGAAAAGAAAAAATCAATTACACCAGGACAATCTGTAGTTATTTACGAAGACGATGATGTTGTAGGTGGCGGAATTATTGAGAGTTGGTTTTAAATAAATTTCGAAATTTCTTCAATGATAATTTTTGTATGAGTATCCCAAGAATGATTTAGTTCGATAAATTTTCTAGCTTTTTGACCTAATTCATATCTTAAATCTTTATTCTTTAAAAGAAAGTCAATTTTATTTGCAAAATCTGTAGGATTATTTGCACGGAATAATCCTTCATTTTCTCCTGCTTTAATTCCTTCAGCTGAAATATCAGTAGCAACTACTGGTAATCCCATTGCCATTGCTTCCAATATTTTAATTCTCACTCCACTACCCACAAATAATGGCGCAACGTAAATAGTTGCTTTATTCAAAAATGTTTGAATTTCATCAACGTACCCAACAGGATTGAAATTCTTTTTATCTAAATTTCTCATCCAGTCAGGCATATTTTTCCCTAACATTGTGAATTTAATGTTTGGAACCTTTGTGATTAATGCTGGCATCACATTTTCAATAAACCATCTAACTGCATCTATATTATGCACCCAATGATAGGTAGTTGCTATAATCAATTCATTTTGGTTTTTGATTATCGATTCATCAATCTTCCATTCATCAAGATTCACACCAGTTGGGACCATAACAAGATTGTTTTCAGGAGCTAGTTCTTCTGCTCTAGTAAAATCATTATCAGTGATTGCAAAGGAAACTAAAGAATTTTTTAAAAGCCTAGCCTCTTCTCTTTTAAGTAATTTTGATTGAATTCCAATGTAGTATTTCTTCGGATTATAAAATGGAATATTATCAGCATATCTTTTCCAAATCATCCATTCAACATTATTTAATTTAATCGAATAATTCAAACCAATTTCTTTTCTTAGAATATCCAAAGAATACGCCATACAAGTATGGTCAGCATAAGTAAAATTAATTTTTTTTCTTTTGATAATTTCTTTTAAAAATTCAATAAATTCAGGTGAATTATGTTTTGTAATATAAATTGATTCATTGTTAATTAAAGATTTGGCAATTCTCAAAGCTGTATTTTTTGTGCTATGATTAAAGATATAAACATCCGCATATTTTTTTAATTCATCTAAATAATCTTTTCTTACTTCTTCATCAGAAAAAAACACAAAAGTATTAGAGATATTAAATTTCTTGAAATACCTTAAAGAATTAAAAATGCCAATTTTTCCACCATCATCCGCGGGAAAAGGAATTCTTGGTGCTAGATGCAGAAGGTTTATTTCTTGTTTTTCCATCTGTTCAATGCACCTACTATTTTTTGTTTAAAAAATACATATTGATTTTTCAATAAATTTGCACCCATCGTAATGTCATTTAGTTGCTCTTTAGTCATTGGGTTGCGTTCACTTCTAAAGGTTTTGATAATTGTAGCGTTCATCATCATCAATCCTTCGAGGATTACAAATGGATTATAAAAGCCCTGAATTGCAATTATTAATTGTGATAGAATAATGATTGTTGATCTGCCGACCGCTCTGCAAAATGGGAAATAAGTCCATTGAAGTCTTAAAAATTGGCAAGACATTTTTATCCATCTATCATAATGAATTCTATTTCCAGGTGCTGCGTGGTGATAAGTTACAATGTTTGGAAAATATCTAACTGATAAACCAGCTCTGATAGCCCTTGCACAAAAATCTAATTCTTCAAAACCAAAATCCCAAAAATAGCCAATTTTTTCAAAAACTTCTTTCCTGATAGCAGCTCCACTCCCTGGGAACATATGCGATTTATATCCTTTAGCAGGAATATTTACTTTATCAACTTTTATTGGATACCATTCCCAAATCAAATATCCTCTTTTTACTTCCACATTTTCGGAAGCAATAATATCAATATCAGAATTATCGGTTAATATTTTTACTACTTTTTCAAAAGCATCATTATCCCTTGGGTGAGAATCATCATCACATCTCCAGATAACATCACCAGTAGCTAAAGAAATACCATAATTGATTGCCCTGATGTCAATATTATCTGGTAACCATATGTATTTTACAGTTGGAAATTCTACTGGAATTTTCTCTTTAGTTTGATCATTAGATGCGTTATCAATTACAATGATTTCTATATCTTTGTAAGTTTGATCTAAATATTTTGTAATGGCGGTTCTTAAATCTTCAAGTCTATCTTTAGTGGCAATAACAACACTTATTTTCATATTTAAGTAATATTTATTAACTTACATTTTTAAAAAGAACAAAATATAAAAAAGTTTTGTTATAACAAAGAAAAATGAGAAAAGCTGAACTTTATATTGAACTTGAAAACCAAAAAATTAAATGCAATTTATGTAATCATTATTGCATTTTAGCTGATGGTGAAACCGGCAAATGCTCCGTTAGAAGAAACATAGATGGTACACTTTTCACTCTTAGTTATGGTAAAGCTAGTGGTTTAGCAATAGATCCAATTGAAAAAAAACCATTCTATCATTTTTATCCAAAATCTAGAGTCTTATCTTTTGGGACTCCTGGGTGCAATTTTACTTGTAAAAATTGTCAGAATTTTCATTTATCTCAAGTTGTAAAGGACTTAGGTGATTCTGCTTTAGAAATTCAAGATACACCAATAGAAACTATTGTTAAATTTGCAAAAAAGGCAAAAGTTGATGCTGTAGCCTATACTTATTCAGAGCCAACTATTTTCTTTGAATATGCAAAAGACGTTATAACGGCTTTCAAACAAGACAACGAAGCAAAAAATATGAAGCATATATTCATTTCAAATGGATTTATGTCTCAAGAAGCAATAAATGATATTTTAGAAAATAATTTATTAGATGCCATTAATATTGATTTGAAATTTATCAATAATGCCTTATATAAAAAAATCACCGATGGATCTCTAAGACCTGTTCTTAAATCAATAAAAGCTTTCTTTGAATCCAAAGTTCATGTTGAGTTGATAAATTTAATAATCCCCGGACTAAATGATGATTCTAGTTCAATCAGAAAATTAATTGATAATGTTTTAGGAATTTCTGATGAAATACCAATTCATTTCTCTAGATTTTATCCTGCTTATAAATTAAAAAAAGAATCAATGACTTCCGAGGAAGTGATGATATCCGCTTATGAATTAGCTAAAAGTGAAGGTATTAAATATCCATATCTTGGGAATATTCACGTTCCAAATACTCAAAACACTTATTGTCCTAAATGCAATAATTTGCTAATTACAAGATCCAATAATAACTTTTCTGAAAGTTTAATTGTAAGAAACAAATGTATTTATTGCGGACATAAGTTATATTTGAAACAGCAATAGCTTATTGTTTTAAATTAAATTCAATTGAAACTTTTCTTAATAATTTATATTCTTCAGCATTTTCAGAATTTGAGCCATTGCCCTTAATTATCCAATTGATTTTTGATTTCATTTTATCGTAATTGGATGATTTTGATACTTTAGATTCAATCAATTTCGCTGTAAAATAAGCTCTTAATAATGATAATAAATCATTATCCATTTCCGTTCCTCTTAAAACAGTAATGTCAAACTCTTTATCTTTAATATCTAATCCTGGATATCTTGAAGTTTTAGAAATTGGTCTAGGATCTGCATAACCAGTAACGGTCACGTCGAGTTCTTCTGAACCTGTAGAACAATCTGAGCCTACGAATCCAAGCAGAGAATTAATAAAGTCAACACTTTCATTGATTGCTCTATCAACATTACCTGTAATAAAATCATACTCTTTTCCAGGGTTTTCAATAAATTTAGTAGAGTCGCTATTTCCCAAAAGATTATAAGTGAATTTAAGCTTTAAATCTTCTAAATTTTCAGTAGTATTTGGCATATAATAGCCAGATACAAAGAATGGGACATCATATTGCTCAATAGAAAAGTCTTTTATTTCATCTGGTAGTGTGATTACAAGGTTAATTTTATAAACTGTTGTTTCATTGCAAGGAGCAAAGAACTTTTTCTCAAAGAAATAATTTTTAAAGCAAGGATTCTCGTATTTAATAGTATAATTTTCTCCAGCTGGACAGGAAAATCTGAATTTATCTGATTCATCCAAATTTAATTCTCTGAATAATTTTTCCTGATTATATACTTTTATTTTTCCATTAGTTGAAACATTAATCTTGCCAAAATTTACTTCACCAGTTACTATTACTTTATTGCAAATTGGAAAACTATAGATGTCATATCCCCCACATCCATTTTCTCTATCGGATGCTAAATATATTTTTTTATTATAAATTGCAGGCGTAATATCATTTTTATTGCTGTTTATTGGATATGGCAATACAATTGGTTCATCCCATCTATAATCACCTAAATATTGACTCTTAACAATTTCTAATCCATTATCTTTTGTTGAAGTAACATAATATAAATTCAAACTATCGTCCAAAAATGGTGAAGTTTCTTGATTTTCAGTATTTAATTTGTCAATATTTATTGGCTTTTGCCAAATATTTTCACTATTTTTAATCGAAAAATATAAATCTGTTTTACCGTGAGTATCAGAATAGTCAGCAGAAAAAACCAGCAACTTACCATCAGATGAAACCGTTGGTTGGGATTCAAAATTGGAAGTATTAATTTTTCCCTGAATTAATTTTGGTTTTGAATAGTTGTCATTCTCATAGAACATTGAAAAAATATCATTTGAAGATTTCCCATCCCTTTTATTCGATGCTGAAAAGAAAAGCTCATATTTTTTATTATCAATTTTATAATATGTAAAATTAGAAGCTCTATCGAATGTATTAATAGGATTATCTTTATCAATAACAAACGGTTCAGTTCCATACTCTTTTATCTTCGCTTTATAAAGTTTTAATGTTGGATTTTTTGCATTTTCATCTTCTTGAATTAAAGAATAAAAATAATTATCAAAAATTCTAGGCGAAATTTCATTTAATTGAGAATTAACAGGACTGGATAAATTTCCAGGACTTGGAGCATCAGGACAAGTTTTAGTAGTTCCGCAGGAATTTAAAAACAACATCCCAACTATAAATATCAAAGACTTAACTAATTTTTTCATAAACATTTATATAAACACACAAATTTTTCCAAAATATTTTTTTAATTTTGTACTTTAAAATATTACAAATTATCAATATTATGATAATTAATCATTATTATCGGTAATTTTTAATAAAAATTTATATCTCGGGGGGAAAGTGAGATCGACAAAAGCAATTATTAGTAAATCTAATATTATTTATAATTTGCTAGAAATTAAAAGCAATTTTCCAGATAAAAAGATTATGGCTTTAGTTAAGGCAAATGCTTATGGACACGGAATAATTGGAGTTTCTCGTTTACTTGAAGAAAACAATATTGATTTTCTTGGAGTTGCTTATATAAATGAAGCTATTATGCTTAGAGATGCTGGAATTAAGTCAGATATTGTTGTACTCGTTCCCGAACTTAATGATGTAAAAGATTATTTTAATTTCAATTTGCAACCTGCCGTATCTTCAATAGAATATTTAAAAAAATTAAATGATTACGGAATTTTGAATAATCAGAAAGTTAATGTTCATCTTTATATAGATACAGGTATGAGCCGCGATGGCTTTATGCTCAATCAAATTGATGAACTTATTTGTTCTATGAAGGACTTCAACAACGTCATTTTTAACGGGATTTGCACTCATCTTTCGTCATCTGCTAGTGATTTCGAATTTTCTACAATCCAAATTGAATTATTTAAACAATTTATTAATAAATTCAATGAATCAGATATTAAATTTAATTATTATCATTTTGCTAATTCTGGATCAATTTCAAATTTAGATATCAGTGGATTCAATTTAATCAGAATTGGTCTTTCTCTTTATGGATATCCGCCAAACAATCAAAATAGAATTGAATTATCATTAAAACCTGTTTTATCGCTTGAAACAAAAATAATAATGATAAGAAAACTTCAAAAAGGAGATCCTGTCAGCTATGACCGCCTTTTTATTGCTGAAGATGAGTCTTTCATTGCAACTCTTCCAATTGGCTATGGCGATGGATATACAAAGCAATTAACCAATAAAACTAATTGCATAATAAATGGCAAATTGTATCCAATTGTAGGAGCAATTTGTATGGATGAATGTATGGTAAATCTTGGAAAAGATAAATATGAAATTGGAACCAAAGTAACATTAATTGGTAAAAATCAAGATTTATCAATTTCAGCTAAAGATTTAGCAGAAAAAATCAATACTATCCCTTATGAAATTACAACAGCTATTTCTTCAAGAGTTGAGCGAATTTATTTGTAATCATTTTGCAAAAAGTGAATCAAATTCTCAATTGCTTTAGCTCTATGACTGATAATATTTTTGACATCAATATCTAATTCCGCAAAAGTAGTTTCATAACCATCTGGAATGAATATAGAATCATATCCAAAGCCATTTGCTCCTTTTTCTTCAAAGGAAATTTTACCGTTACAAATACCTTCAACAAAATAATCGCCATTTGTATCCGAAAGGCAAATAACTGTTCTAAATCTTGCTTTTCTATCTGTAGAATCACCTAAATTTGCTAAAAGTTTGGTTCTGTTTGCTTGGTCATTTCCGTGTTTTCCGGCATAACGAGCCGAGTGAACACCCGGCTCATTATTCAGTTCAAAAACTTCTAATCCAGTATCATCGGCAATTGTAGTTATACTAAATTTATCAAAAATACTTCTTGATTTCAACTTAGCATTTCCCTCTAAAGTGTCCAACGTTTCTTCAATTTCAATTTTTTCAGATGAAATATCTGATAATTTAATTAATTCAACATCTAATTTAAAAGCCATAAATTTATGAATAAATTCAAACAACTTATGATTATTATTGGTTGATAATAATAATTTCAATATTATACTTTCTTAAAATAAATTTCATTTTTACGATATGCACTTATCATTATTACTAAAAGTGCAATCAAAATAGACACCAATAAGCTTACAATTAGAACTAAAGATTTTACTGGAGCTATTGGTTTTTCTGGAACAGTTGCTTTATCTAAAACCTCAATTGTTGGAATATCACTTACTTCTTGAATTGTTTCTTGATATTTCTGAGTTTCAAGATATAATTTTACCTGCTCCATTATTTTTTGCTCTCTAACCAAATTCGTATATTCTCTGATAAGCCCAGGAATGTTTTTTAATGGAATAGAAAACTGATCTTTACCAGATAAACCACCACTTTGAACATCAGAATATTGCTCTTTTAGTTTACCAACCTTATTTAAATAAAAATTTAGATTACCAGCATTTCCATCAAATTCTTGTTGCTTTAGCTTCAATTCAATCTCTGCTTTTGCAAGTTCAGAACCAACCGAAATTGCATTAGTCAATACTGCTTTAGCCTGTTCTTCAATTTCAAAAGCTTTATTATCTATTCTAAATCCTTCAAGTTTTTTATCAATTGAATCTAGAATTGCCATTTTATCAGCGAGCATTTTCTCGATAAAAATTCTTTTTCTTTTTGCTTTTGAAGTAGATTTATTTCTTGTAAAATATTCAAGACCTTCAATAGCCTTGTTTGCAATATCTGTAGCTAATTTTGCAGTTGAAGCATTATCCTCAGTAGTTGAGAAAAAATTACTTGATAAACTCACGGAAATAGCAATTAATCCAGATTTCTTTGGATTAACATCAATCAGAGTACTCATTAAAGAGATTAATTCTTCATTATTTAATTTGCTAAATTTTGAATTGATTTTTAAATTTAAACTATCAATAATGTATTTCGCTAAATTTTTACTTTTGAGAATATCAGAGAATATCTGAGACTTATTGCTTTGAGCCATACCACCAATGGACAACCCACCAGATAAGTTCTGCAAAAATCCTGATAAATTGCCGCCACTTTGATTTTCTTCAGGTGGCATAATTGAGCTATCTACTTCATATACTTTAGGAGCAATCATTGCATACACTAAAGCAATTCCAGTAATTGAAATAATAATTATTATAAATAATTTAAATTTCA
>CAIWET010000608.1 GCA_903911805.1 uncultured Ignavibacteria bacterium
AAAATGTAAAATAAAGTGTATTTTATATCATTAGTTTTATTAACTTTTAAAACTAATACTGATTTCATTTAGTAATTTAGTTTTTTCTTCTAAAAATGTAATTTTTGGAGCTAATTATGAAAGATGTAAAAAATACTGTAACAAATCCCGGATCGACAAATCTGCGTACTAAAGCTTTAGATAAACTGAACATTTCGACCTCGTTAAATGAGCAAACTTCAGTTAATTCAGAATTAGATTCACTTAAACTTATTCACGAATTGCAGGTTCACCAGATTGAACTGGAAATACAAAATGAAGAGCTTATTATTGCAAAAGAAAAAGCTGAATTAGCGGAAAGGAAATATTCTAAATTCTATGAATTTTCTCCTGCCTCTTACTTCACTCTTACAAAAGAAGGTACTATCTTTGAGCTAAACCAAAGCGGTGCGAAAATGCTAGGCAAATTACGCTCGAATTTGATAAATTCTAAGTTTGAATTCTTTGTTACCGACCTTACTAAATCAATCTTTAATGATTTTCTAAGCAAAGTATTTATTGGCAATTTATTGGTATCTTGCGAAATATCATTATCAACAGGAAGCAAATCAAATAAATATATTCATCTTTCAGGCATTATTAACGAAAACAAAGAGCAATGTTTATTAACTGCTATTGATATTACTGATAGGAAAATTGCCGAAGAAGCATTGGAAGAAAGCGAAGAAAAATATCGTTTATTGTTTGTAAACTTAACAAATGGATTTTCTTTACAAGAAGCGATTTTTGATGAATATGGTAATGCAGTTGATTTCAGATTTATTGAAACAAATAAATACTATGATAATTTCAGTGGTTTCACTTCAAACTTTATTAAAGGTAAAACTATGAAAGAAGTTATACCGAACGCAGATATGAATATGATAAAGAATTATTGTGATGTTGCTATAACAGGAAAACCTTTGGAGTTAGAATATTATTCCCAATCTTTCAACAAGCATATTAAAGTAAATTGTTACTCGCCCCAAAAAGGCTTTTTTGCTTCAATTTTTGAAGATATTTCTGAAAGAATAAATGCTGAAGAAAAAACCAAAAAACAATCAGCATTAATTAATTCTTTGTTGGATTCAATTCCTGACATAATTTATTATAAAGACCTTAATGGAGTTTATTTGGGATGTAATCCGGCATTTGCTGAAGTTACTGGCAAATCAAAAGAAGATATTATCGGAAAAACTGACTTTGATCTATTTGATCGTGAAATAGCGGAATTTTTCAGAGAACAAGACAAATTAATGATTAAGTCCTTAAAATATAGGCAAAATGAAGAATTGGTTGAATATCCCGACGGAAGAAAAGTTTCTTTAGAGACGCTTAAGACACCATATTTTGCATCTGATGGACAAGTTATAGGCTTAATTGGCGTTAGCAGAGATATTACTGAAAATAATAAAATTGCAAAAGCCTTAAAGGAAAGCGAACTACAATATCGCTCCTTGTCGGAAAATTCTCCTGATTTGATAATGAGATTTGACAGAGAATATCGACATTTATATGCAAATAATGCATCTGCTGATTTTTTTGGTATTGATAGAGATGATTTTATCGGAAAAACTCATAAAGAACTAGGTTTTGCCAAAAATGAATATGATTACTGGCATAGCAAAATTGAGGAAGTTTTCTTATCAGGAAAAGCTAGCAACGAAGTTACTTCAATTCTGGATGGAAAATTCTGGATGGATTGGAAAATTATTCCTGAGTTTGATTCATATGGGAATGTCACTTCTGTACTTAGTCTAACCAGAGATATAACAGACTTGATGATAGCTGAAATTGAATTAAATAAATCGAATAAAGAACTATCTGAATCTAAGCAAGCAATTGAAGAAAGCCTTTTTGGGAAGAATTTATTAATTCAAGAGCTTTCAGAAGTGAGAGATAAACTCCAAATCGCAAATAATGAAAAAGATAAATTCTTTTCAATAATTGCACACGATTTAAAAGGTCCTTTTAGTGGTTTTCTTGGACTAACAAAAATTATGGTTGAAGATATATATAATTTATCATTGAATGAATTAACAGAAATGAGCGTACTGTTGAATGATTCTACTTCTAATCTCTATAAATAACTCGAAAATCTTCTTGAATGGTCTTTATCGCAAAAAGGCGTTACATCGTTTAATCCTGAAAATTGCATTTTGGGTTATATAGTAAATCAAATATTTGCTTTTATGCTAAATATGGCCAAGGCAAAGGAAATTACTCTTGTCAATAATATACTTGAAGAACAATATGTTACAGCAGATATACCAATGCTCAATACTATTATTAGAAATTTAATTTCGAATGCAATCAAATTTACACCAAACGGTGGAATGATTGAAATTGGAACAATAGACCAACCTTCGGAAGGTTCTATAGTAATTTATGTAAAGGATTCCGGTATGGGTATGAGTGATGAAATTAAAGAAAAGTTATTTAAAATTGATTCGAAAATCACCAATGTTGGTACAAATAACGAAAAAGGCACTGGTTTAGGCTTAATTCTATGTAAAGAATTTATTGAAAAGCATGGTGGCAGAATTTGGGTAGAAAGCGAAATCGGCAAAGGAAGTACATTTAATTTTTCTTTACCTATAAAATAATTTGGAATATAAATATTAAATAAAAGTATTTGAAATAAATTATTTAAATCTAATTACCTAAATTTATGTAATAACCACATTTTATATAACGTAAAACAAATAATTAGTTACGATAATTATATATTAAGAAGGCGGGTTATCAATAGAAAAGAATAAAATCATCAGAAGAAAATTGAGTATTTATATTTTTAAAATGTTCCAAAAAATAACTTTGAATTTATTTGAATGAAATATAATCCTGATAAACACAATCGTAAATCAATCCGACTGAAGGAATATGATTATTCTCAGGCAGGATTTTATTTTATAACGATATGTGCGTATAATCGAGAACATTTATTTGGCCAAATAAATGATGGAATAATGGTTTTAAATGAACTTGGTTCGATTGTTGAAGATTGGTTAAAGAATATCAAAATTAAATATCCAAATTGCGAATTAGATTATTATTGCATTATGCCAAACCATATTCATTTTATTTTAAAAATAAATGATACAATCGATAGTAGTAGTAGGGGCGGGGTTGCCCCGCCCCTACCAAAGCCGAAATTGGGTAATATTATTGGATTTACCAAATACCAATCAACCAAGCAAATTAATATCCTTCGCAAAACACCCGGCATTCCTATTGGGCAACGGAATTACTATGAACATATAATTCAAAATGAAGAAGAATTATTTGATATTCGAAATTATATCGTTGATAATCCTTTAAATTGGGATGAAGATGAATATAAATAATTATAGTTTACAGATTTACCTGTCCCCTGCAATCATTTTGCATAATAAATTGTGCAATTAACATCCTATTATTTTTATTTCTTCGCTATGTCCTAAAAAATGACGATTTTTGTATCTTTTTAAAATTACAATCTGATAAATTTATGTTGAATGTCCAAAATATCTCTATACACTTCGGTGGTCGCTATCTCTTTGATAATGTTTCAATTGCCGTTGGCGATAATGACCGCATTGGTATGATTGGTCGCAATGGTGCCGGCAAATCTACTATGCTTAAAATTATTTTCGGTTTAGAATCTCCAGAATCTGGAAAAGTTTCAATTCCTAATGATTATAAAATTGGTTATTTGCCTCAGGAAATTAAAACTGAATCTACTAAGTCAATCTATGAAGAAGCCGAAAGTGCTATGGATGACCTCAAAAAGTTAGAAGCTGATATTGATCATTACACCAAAGAGCTCGAGACCAGAACCGATTACGAATCTGATGAATATATGAAAATTATCGAAAATCTTACTGAAGCTAGCGAAGTTTACCATCATATGGGTGGTCAATCGATTGAAGCTGAAGTTGAGAAAGTTCTTATTGGTTTGGGATTCGAAAGAGAAGATTTTGGAAGAGGAATGGATCAATTCAGCGGTGGATGGCAGATGCGTGTGCATTTGGCAAAAATCCTATTGAATCGTAATGATTGTATTTTACTCGATGAGCCTACTAACCATCTTGATATCGAGTCAATTCGCTGGTTGGAGGTCTTTTTAAAGACTTATGAGGGAGCAATTATGGTTGTTTCCCACGATAAAAGATTCCTTGATAATATCACAAATCGTACTGTTGAGTTTTCACTCGGCAAAGTTTATGATTTACCTTATGCTTATTCAAGATTTGTGCAAGAAAGATCTAGTCAAAAAGAATTGCAATTAGCAGCATATAATAATCAACAGAAACAGATAGCTCAACAAGAAAGATTTATCGAAAGATTTAAAGCAAAAGCTTCTTTTTCCTCAAGAGCTCAATCTAAAGTTAAATTGCTAGAAAAGATGGACTTGATTGAAGTTGAAGAAGAAGATGTTTCTAAAATGCGCTTCAGTTTTGCTGAGCCACCACGCTCTTCAAGATTAATTTTTGAGGCAAAAGGTCTTATTAAAAGATATGATAGAAAATTCGTATTAAATGAAATTGATTTTGCAATCGAAAGAGGCGAAAAAGTTTGTTTCGTTGGTAAAAATGGTGAAGGTAAATCTACTTTATCAAAGATTTTTGCTGGAATCATTGACCACGAAGGTGAATTAGAAGTTGGTACAAATTTGAACATTGGATATTTCTCTCAGCATCAGGCAGAATCACTTGATCCGGACGCAACGGTTTTCGAAACAATAGATAGAATTGCCCAGGGAGATATGAGAAAGAGAATTCGTGCTTTGCTCGGTGGTTTCCTTTTCAGTGGCAATACTGTTGATAAAAAAGTGAGAGTTCTTTCAGGTGGTGAAAAATCACGATTAAGTATTTGTAAAATGCTTTTCCAGCCATTAAATGTGTTAATACTTGATGAGCCGACAAACCATTTTGATATGGTTTCCAAGGATGTTCTCAAAAATGCATTAATTGATTTTAAAGGTGCAATGATAATTGTATCCCACGATAGAGATTTCTTGCAGGGATTGACCAGCAAAACTATTGAATTCAAAAAAGGGAAAATAAAAGAATATCTTGGCGATATCAATGAGTTCCTTGCCCAACAGCAAATTGATTCATTGGATATGCTGGAAGGCAATAAGAAGAAATAAGAGAAACCTTCCGAAGGTTTAAAACTTCGGAAGGTTATCCTAATTCGTAAGTTTAAAAGGAGAAAAAATGAAATTTTATGAAAACAAATATTATCATTTGTTTAATAGAACTAATAATGAAGAAGCTCTTTTTCGTACCGAAGAAAATTATTTATATTTTCTAAAAAAATACCGCTTTTATCTTGACGAATATTTTGAAACTATTGGTTATTGTTTAATGCCAACACATTTTCATTTTTTGGTTAGAGTGAAAGAAATAAAGATCGAACCTTCGGAAGGTTATCCTACTGTATCTGAAGGTTTAATAAAAATCAATAGAATAATTGGAACATTTCTAAATTCATATTCTCAAGCTTTTAATAAGATGTGGAACCGTCACGGCAATTTATTCAATCAGAAAACTAATGCCAAAAATGTTGAATCGGAAAAATACTTAATTACATTACTAACATATATTCACCAAAATCCTATTAGATCAAAATTGGTTGATAAAGCAGAAGATTGGGATTATTCAAGTTATAGAGATTATATAGATTTTAGGAATGGAACTTTGCCAAAAATGGAAATAATTTTGGAAAATATAAAGAAAGAAGACTTAAAAGAATTTACTAACAGAAAATTAATTTCTAATAGTGGCTTAAAAGAATAAAAAAACCTTCGGAAGGTTAAATTAATAAAATTATTCCTAATCCATATTTCCAAAATTACAAAGATGAACTCCACTTTAAAAGTGGAGCCCATCTAAAAAATCAACATTAAAAATGTTTTTATTTGTGAATCGTTTAGAAATATAGATTTAGAAACCTTTTTCAAAAGGGAGAAAATATTTGAAAAGAGTATCTAATCGCGAAATAAATCTAAATAAAGTAATTGTTATTTTTACAATTTTGAAAGAATACATATGAAATTTACTATCTCCATATTAGCAATATTTGCATTTATTCAATTAAATGCTCAACCAAATAATTATAAACCCAAAGATCCTGATTTTTTCCCAATTTCAGTAGCAACTCAAAGTACTTGGAATGCACAATCATATAAAAATGTAGGAATAAATTTATACATTTCTCTGTGGAACCCATTGGATGCACAGCAATTAAGCGATTTGCATAAAGCGAATATGAAAGTAATTTGCTATCAAAATAGTTTTGCATTAAATAATTTGAATGATTCAATCATTTATGGTTGGGATATAATGGATGAACCCGATAATGCACAATGGAATGAAGCAAAAAAAGATTATGATCCTTGTGTTGACCCTGCAGTTATTATCGAAACTTATAATAGCATTAGAGCTAAAGATAGCTTACGACCAGTTTATCTAAATCTTGGTCAAGGCGTTTCCTGGATTGAATGGTATGGCAGAGGTTCAAAATGTTATCGCGATATTGATTCTTATAAAATTTCAAAAAATGGCTATATTAAAGGATGCGATATAATTTCCTTTGATATTTATCCTGTAAATAGCCACGATACAGCAACAAAAAACAAATTGTGGATGGTCCCCAAAGGAATTGATAGTTTATATTCTTGGGGAAATAATTCAAAACCAGCTTGGTGCTGGATTGAAACTACTCGAATTAGTGAGAGTGGTGAAAGAAAACCTACCCCAAATGAAGTAAAGGCTGAAGTTTGGATGGCATTGATTCACGGAGCTAAAGGTATTGGATATTTTTGTCATTCCTGGTATCCTTCATTTGTTGAATATGCTTTATTGCAAGATTCTATTATGTTAAATGCTGTAAAGCAAATAAATAAAGAAATTACTTCTCTTGCTAGAATTTTAAATAGCGAAAATACTCTTGATTTTGCAACTGTAAATTCAAGTAATTCAAAAGTTCCTATTGATATTATGACTAAAAGTGATGGAACTAATTATATTTTTGCTGTTGCTATGAGAAATGAAAACACAACTGCAACTTTTAATGTGAAAAGTGGTGAAAAGGCAATAGTGATTGGAGAAAATAGAACAATTGACATTACCAATGGAAAATTCATTGATAGTTTTAATGGATTTGGTGTTCATCTTTATCAGATATTAAGCACTAATTCTTTAGCTGATGAAATTATAAATCATAATGAATTTGAAATATTACCAAATCCTGCAATTGATCAAATTTCTATTTCTTCAAGCAATTCATTTGAGAATAGTTACAGTATTTCAATTACTAATAATCTTGGAGAAATTATTACTAAAATAGTTAAAACTGAGCCTCTTAGTGATATTAAAATTTCTACTCAAGATTTTTCGTCTGGTTTTTACTATTGCACTATTTCTAATGGAAAAGATTCTTTTACAAAGAGATTTATAGTAATTAAGTAGGAGTGGTATTAATAATAGTTTTTTGTTAGTAGGGGTGGTGTAATTCCACGCATACTAATTAATAATATTGATAATTATTTATGATTATATTAACTGAAATTTTATTACTTTTGTACTTTAATCTTTACTATATTTTTTAGGTTTCAATATGATTGATAAAGTTTTATCTTATGATGATTTGTTGCTTGAATTTAAGTCTGTAAAAGAAGAAAATAAAAAATTAAAAATTGATTTTCAAAATTACATTGATGAGAGTAAACAATTCGAAAAAGATTTAATTATTAGCGAAGAAAAATATAGGACAATGATTCAATATTCCAGAGATCCTATTTTTATTTTCAATCCTGATGAAACTTATAAATACGTAAATGAGTGCTTTGCTACTAATGTTGGAATGACTCAGGATTATATTATTGGTAAAACTCCTCACGACGTATTTCCATTTGAAGAAGCAGAAAGAAGAATTAAAACTGTTCGTAAAGTATTTAAAACCGGCGAAAGAGAGCTTATCGAAGTAGAAGTTATTGCACCAACTGGAGCTAAACTTCATTTTATAACTCACGCAGATCCAGTAAAAGATGAGAATAACAATGTTCTTTGGGTTACTTGCATTTCTAAAAATATCACTGAACGATATGAAAAAGAGCAATCTTTAAAAGATCAAAAACAAAGATATATGGATATGTTTCATAATAATCCATCTATCTGTTTATTAATAAATCCAAATAATTTTCAAATTGTTGATGCCAATCAATCAGCATGTAAGTTTTATGGTTTTAGATTAGAAGAAATAACAAATTTGAGTTTTACTACTATCTCTACGTGTTTAGAGAGTAAAATTATCGAGCAAATGAATCAAATAATTAGCGGTAATCAAAATCATTTTTTATGTAAACACAAAAAATCAAACAATGAAATTCGTGATGTTGAAATTTATAGTTCTTCAGTAACAAATAATGGAGAAGTGCTTGTATATAGTATCATTCACGATATTACAGAACGTGTTAGCGCTGAACAACAAATAAGAAAGCTGTTGGTTGCTGTTGATCAAAATCCAGCATCTATCATTATTACAGATATAAATGGTAATATTGATTATGTAAATCCAAAATTTTGTCAACTGACTGGATATGATGACCATGAAGTAATTGGAAGAAATCCTAGTATTCTAAAATCTTCAAAAACTGAAAAAAGACTTTATGAAGAACTTTGGCAAACTATTACTTCAGGAAATAGTTGGCAAGGGGAATTTATTAATAAAAAGAAGAATGGCGATCTTTTTACAGAGAATGCACTGGTAGCTCCAATCTTTGATGAAAAAGGTTTAATCTTAAACTATATTGCTATCAAAGAAGATATCACTCTGAAAAAAGAATCTGATTTTCTAAAAAAGCAGAACGAACAATTATTAATTGAAAAAGAAAAAGCAGAGTTAACTGAACGTATTTCTAGAGAGTATATCGATGAAATTACTAAAGCTAAAGAAAAAGCTGAAGAAAGCAATATGCTCAAAACAGCTTTTCTTAATAATATAAATCACGAAATTCGTACTCCAATTAATGGTATTCTTGGCTTTTTATCGTTACTAAAGGACGAAGGAATCGAAACCGATGAACGTGATGAAATTATTGATTTTATTAATAATAGTTCTAAAAGACTAGTTAATACTGTTAATGATATTGTCGAAATTTCGCAGATTCAAAAGGGACAGATTGGAATTACTAAAACAAATTTGAATTTGGATTTCTTGGCTTTATTACTTAGAGATCAATTCAATTCAATTGTTTTAAATAAAGATTTGCAATTAAATATTATCAACAATTTGCCAGAAGATATTGATTATTTATTCACCGATAAATCAAAATTAAATTCAATTTTATCTTATTTAATTGACAATGCTGTAAAATTTACCAATAAGGGTTCAATTAGTATTTTAATGGATAAATCTGACGATAATGTTATTTTTTCAATAAAAGATACTGGAATCGGCATTCCAAAATCCAATTTTGAATCAATTTTTGAGAACTTTATGCAAGTGGATGTTTCTCAAACCCGAAGATTTGAAGGTTCTGGTTTAGGGCTCACAATCGCCAAAGGATATATTGAAATGCTTGGTGGTAAAATTTGGCTAGAAAGTGAAATTGGAATTGGAAGTACTTTCTATTTTAATATACCTATTTGCTAGAATTTGTTTAAATATTAAAAATTACAATTACATTTTCCCTTTTTTTCCCTAAATTTGCAATAGACATTTAAATATAATTATAAAAGTTTTCGGATATGAAAAAAGAAGCTGCCAATAAAAATTTGCATAGTGCTAAAAATGCCAAATTGGATATATTGGTATAATTAAAGATCCACAAGGTGGAGCTTTAGGTTTGGTTCAGCCAATATAATAAATTTCGATTTTTAATGTAGAATATTTCATTTCTTATTAAGGACACCACTAAGGTGTCCTTTATTCGTTATTAAAAATCTTTTATACCGCAATATTGTGCCCTGAAAAATGAATCACTTTCTCGTCAAAGCGGCTAACAACCAGAGATGATGCCATAACATTATCACTTTGATATCTAAAATCATTACCCATTCCAACTGACTTGAATTCTTCTTCTTTGCAATTTCTAATTGAATTCAGAAAATCCCATGCAGTAGTTAAATAATCCACTTCACTTAATTGCTTAACTTTAGAAAATGAATCAGAAACATATCCCTTAAGAATTTTATGATATAAATCTTTAAATGCACTTTTTTTAGAAAAATAATCAAATCCCATTAATTTCCCATTCATAAAAAAGACAAATCCTCTCTGATTAGGAACTGGTTTGAAATTCTTTACAACCTCATCAAATGAATAATTATTCTTTTCGAAAACATCTGACATTGCAGAAGTTGGAGAATTCACCTCATTCATTTCCATAAATTTATCAACTTCTTTCCATACTTCTCCTTGATCAGATCTAAAATTCTTACTTGTTCTTAAAGATTGAGTAACCGACATAGTTTTTTTCACTCTCATTTCTCTATTAGCTACGTTTCCAGAAGATTTAAAATTTGGTGAGTTAAAATTCCATCTGCCACGCTCAACACAACTTACTGGAATTTTAGTTTCAGAATTTTTTCGAAGCAAAATGGTTGTATTTATTATTCTATTCTGCTTTGCACCCTGAAGCTCTTCCCCATCAATTAATAAAATCCTTTTGAAGCATTTGTTTGCCACAACCAATTCCGGTACCGAACCGCTACTACTAACTTCCTTAATTTCAATTACATTGTCCTTCATCGCTTTGTCAAGTATTATATAATTCAAAAGCTTATTGTCCTCGTAATGCATTGGTAAAACTGCTAAATTATTAAATAACTGCGGTTCTCCAAAAATTACATTGCTCAAAAAATCATTTACTGCCGTATTCATCTCTTTACTCCTTGGAAAAATTAATAATAAATTCTTTTTAAAACA
>CAIWET010000609.1 GCA_903911805.1 uncultured Ignavibacteria bacterium
ATAATATAATCATTCAATCGGTTATATAGTAAAATTTGTTCTCTATTTTTTATTTGTTATTTTCATTGCTTGTACTTCGTTATCTTGCACTCATAAAATATTATAAACATTAGAACTTTTTTTTCGGATTTTTAAGATTTTTAAGGCTATCAAAGTGATAGCGATTTCTTGTATTTTTTAGAGGTTTTTTATGAATATCTATGTTGGAAATTTGTACTATGGTACAAACGAAGATTCTCTTACTACACTCTTTTCCACTTATGGAGAAGTTATTTCCGTGAAAGTTATTAAAGATTTGCAAAGTGGCAGATCAAGAGGCTTTGGTTTCGTTGAAATGAATGATGAACAAGGCAAAGAAGCAGTTACTAATCTACACGAAAAAGATTTAGACGGTAGAAAAATATTAGTAAACGAAGCACACCAGAAAGTTAATGATGGCGGGTATCGCGAGAGAAGACCAAAAAGATAATAAATTACTTTTTACTTTTTGATTTAAAAAAAATAGTATTTTCTTCTTTGAAAATACTATTTTTTTTTATAAACTTTTAATTGATAATTTATTATTTTACTTCATCATTATCTTTGTCATCAATTCTTTCAAATAGCGCATTTACAAATGCTGTAGGATCAAATGGCTGCAAATCATCAATCTTCTCTCCAACACCAATATATCTAACAGGAATTTTTAATTCACTTGCAATTGGGATAACAACTCCACCTTTGGCAGTACCATCTAATTTTGTTAATACAATGCCTGTAATATTAGCAACTTTCATAAATTCATTTGCCTGTTGGATTGCATTTTGACCTGTTGTAGCATCTAAAATCAAGAAAACATCATTAGGAGCATTATCTTTTAATTTTTTCATTACTCTTGAAATCTTTTCTAATTCAGCCATAAGATTCATCTTATTATGTAATCTTCCAGCAGTATCAATAATAACAACGTCAGCATTTTTAGAAATTGCAGAATTTAATGTATCAAATGCTACAGCAGCAGGATCAGCTCCTTGACCTTGTTGAACTATTGCAACTCCAGCTCTTTCAGCCCAAATTTCTAATTGTTCGTTAGCTGCAGCTCTAAAAGTATCAGCAGCTCCAATTATAACTTGTTTTCCAGTTCGACGATAATTATAAGCTAATTTTCCAATAGTAGTGGTCTTCCCTACTCCATTAACGCCTATTACTAGTATAGTATGAGGTTTATCATTTTCATCAAATCCAAAATTTGCATCATTACTAGCAGATGGAGATTTAACTAAAAGATTTAAAATTTCTTCTTTCAATAAATCATAAATCTGGGTAGCATCTTCGATTTTATCTTTTTTAACTCTAATCTTTACTGCTTCAATGATTTTTTCAGTTGTATTAACACCAATATCAGCAGTAATTAAAATTTCTTCTATTTCTTCTAATAATGCATCATCAATTTTTCTACCAACACCAAGTACGGCTTTAATTTTATCAGTAAATGATGAACGAGTCTTGGTTAAACCATCTTTAATTTTTTCAACATTTAAAAGTTCGCTAACGGAGTTAACCATTGATTCTGTTGCATTAATCACTGCTTCTTTTGCTGATTGAACTGCATCAGATGCATTCTGAACTACATTTGAAACTTTTTCTTTAATTTTATTGAAGAATCCCATAAGATTTCCTAATTTTGCAAAATATTCGATTACAAATATACTGAATATTCAATAATTA
>CAIWET010000610.1 GCA_903911805.1 uncultured Ignavibacteria bacterium
GAAAATATTATTGCAAAATGAAACTGAAAAATAAGCGAAAAATTAATATAACTGATAAATTTGTTCTATATTTTCTGATGATATTTATATTTTCTGGTAGTATCATTTCATATATAATACTTACAAACGCAAGCGATGCAATAATAAACCGAACATTTGACCAATTAATATCATTCAAAGTTGTAAAAAAGAGGCAAATTGAAACATTTTTTCAAGATCGCGAAAAAGAATTAGTATTATTTTTTGATTTATTGAATACTGAAGGCGAAAAAATCAAAAATGATGATTTTTCTACCCAAATAAAGAGTTTTTTAAGTCATAATAAATATTTCAGTAACTTTAATTTAACCGAATTTAATGGAATTGAGAGTGATTTATCGAGTAATATTCCAATTTTAAGTGATTATAAAATTCCGAATGAGAATAATCCGGCACTTATTTATTCTAAAAAAATCAAAATCGAGTCAAAAGATTTTATTTTTTCAATTAGAATTTCATCAGAACAGATTGATAAAATAATGTTGGAGAATAATCCTTATGATGGAGTTGGGATTTCTGGCGAATCATACATAGTTGGGAGCGATTCTTTATTGAGAAGCACTTCAAGATTCATTCCGAATTCAATTTTAAAGGTAAAATGCAACTCCGAAAGCGTAAAAAATTCGTTCAAAAGTGATTCATCCTCCGGAATTACGAATGATTATCGCGGGATAAAGGTTTTAAGCACTGCTTCCAAATTAAAAATAAGTGGATTGAATTGGATAATTTTGTCAGAAATCGATTATGAAGAGGCAATAGTACCAATTGGAAATATGAGAATACGAGTATTATTTATGTCGATAATATTATCATTTATAATATTCGTAATAACATATTTCTTAGCAAATAAAGTTACTAAACCCTTAATAAATTTAACAAATGCGGCAATCACTTTACAGAAAGGAAGCTTTCTATCAGAGCCGATAAAGCTAAATTATAATGACGAAATTGGTGATTTGACGGAATCTTTCAATTTATTGAACGAAAATTTAAAGTTAAAAGATGAAGAATTAACAAAAGAAAGAATCCGTAGATATACTGCAGAAATGGATGCCCAAGAAGCCGAAAAAGAAAGGCTTTCAAGAGAATTGCACGATGGAATTGGGCAGATGTTTGTGGCATTAAAATTAAAATTAGAGAATATTGACTTCGCGAAATCAAAATATGAAGGTCAAATAGAGGAAATAAAATTAGGAATTGATGAAACAATCGATGAAATAAGGAGAATTTCTAATAATTTGATGCCATCAGTTTTAAGTTCTTTTGGGTTAAATCTTGCAGTAAATACATTAGTAAAGCAATTAAATGCAATTAGTAAAATAAACTTCACTTTTGAATCAGATATAAAGGAAATTTCTGATAAAAAAACGACAATTTATTTGTTCAGGATTATTCAGGAATCACTAAATAATATTTTGAAACACTCAAAAGCTAAAAACGCTGAACTAAAACTATTTCAAAATTTAAATAATTACTCTTTAATTATTAGCGATGATGGAATTGGCTTTAATGATGAACAAAACATATCGGGCAATGGACTTTACAATATCAAAGAAAGAGTAAATTCCTTGGGTGGAAAAATTAACATAGAAACCTCCGAAACTAATGGAACATTAATAATAATAAATATACCGCATTAAAATGGATAAAATAAATATTATATTGGTTGATGATCATTTGATTGTCAGAGATGGGATTAAACAAATTCTCCTTAAAGAAGAGAATTTTATAGTAGTTGGTGAAGCAGAGAATTATGATGAATTGATGAAACTAATAAATTTCAGCACTCCAGATATTATTCTTATGGATATTTCTTTAACTGGCAAAAATGGTATTGAAATAACAAAAGAACTTAATAAATCATATCCAGAAATCAAAGTAATTATGCTCTCAATGCACATAAGCGAAGAATTTATAATTAATTCAATTAATGCTGGAGCATTAGGTTACCTTCCAAAGAACACAAGTAAAAAGGAATTAATTGAATCTATTAATACAGTTTATAATGGTGGTCAGCATTTCAATGCAAATATTTCAAATATTGCACTAAAATCACTCATAAAATCA
>CAIWET010000611.1 GCA_903911805.1 uncultured Ignavibacteria bacterium
AAGGTGAAGCAATTCCAGATTCTTTAAAAGATAAACCTTTATCTACTTTTAGACCCACTATTGATCCCTATGCTGAAACAGTAAAATTAAAAGCAAGATTGACTGAATGGGAAGCTGAAAAGAAAAAAAGAGATCAAGAATTCAATATGGAAAATTTCTTAAAAAATCCATCTTTATTGAAAGCTAAAGCTAAAGAAATAATCAAAGATCCAAGTAAAGCAATGCCGGGGATGGAATTACCTGACTTTAAAGCACTAAAAAACAAGATGAATGTTGACTCTTTGAAAAAAGAAATGAAGTTAGATAGCTTAAATATTAATAGTTTTATTCAACCATTAGCACCTGATTCAACCAAAAAGAAAAAATAAAATGCGCGGAAAAAAGAAAGATATCGAAAATATTGAAAATGAGTCTCAGATTGACAAGACACAAGAATATATTAATCAACTAAAAAGCCAGCTATCTTGGTATAAATCATTTTTTGATAATGCTACTGATGCTGTTTTTATAGTTCAACCTGAAACTTGGTCTGTATTAGATGCAAATGAATATGCAGCTGTATTGATGGGAATTAGCAGAAGCGATTTGCTTGGCACAAATCTTCCTCAATTCAGAAGAATATTTAAATTATTAAAGAAAACATCTTCTCCAATCGTATTAAGTGAATTATCTTTTGAAATGCCAAATAATGCAAATTTGATGTTAGAAGTAAGTGCACGATTTGTTGATTATATGGGTCAAAAATTAATTCAGGCAATTGCCAGAGATGTTTCTGAACAGCACGAGTTGACTGATAGATTAGTTCAAGCAGATAAATTAGTTCTTCTAGGACAATTATCAGCAGGCGTGGCACACGAGATAAGAAACCCACTTGCTGCTGTTAATCTTAATCTTCAGATATTATCTAGAAATATTCCTAAAGATCAACCAGAGGCTAATTATATAAAAACCGCGCTTCAAGGAGTTGAAAGAATTTCTAAAATAGTTGAAGTGACTTTGAATTTTTCAAGACCAACCGTTCCTGATATTCAAGGAGTAAATATTAATTCTTTAATACCGATAACTCTTGATTTGGTTGCTAGCGTTTTGAAAAGAAAAGAAATTACAGTTGATTTGAAATTAAATGAGTCATTACCAAATGTTCCAGCCGATGCTAAACAATTGCAACAAGTATTTATCAATTTAATAACTAATGCTTCTGATGCAATTAAAACAAAAGGTACTATTTCAATAAAAACATATTTAGAAAAGGGTGGAAAGCACGGAGAAGGTGAATATGTTAGTATATCCATTTCTGATACAGGTATTGGTATTGTACCAGAAGATATTCAAAAAATCTTTAATCCATTTTTTACAAGAAAAGCTGAAGGTACAGGGTTAGGACTTCCAATTACTCAAAGAATTTTGCATCAACATAACGGAATTATTGATGTAGAAAGCGATATTAGCAAAGGAACAACATTTTATGTTAAATTACCTGTTCCTAAAAACTAATTTTTTTGTATATTTGTAAAATTATAAAATTAATATATAAGGTATATGAGTTTATTAAATTACACCATAGTGGTGATAGAGGACGATCCTTTAGTAAATACAACAGTAAGAGATATATTATCATCGAAATATTCGAGGATTTATGCATATCTTGATGCAGTGCAGGCAATAAATGAATTACATTTAGTAGGACCTGATTTAATATTACTCGATATATTTTTAGGCCATTCTAATGGATTAGATATATTGGAGCAATTAAGGAATCAAGGCTTCAAAATGCCAGTGATAATGATGACAGCATTTTCTGATATAAAAATGGCTGTTAGAGCAATGAAGCTTGGAGCAGAGGACTTTATTGTTAAACCTCTTGATTTAGAGCAACTTGAAGTTTCTGTTGAAAGATCTTTAACTAATTACGATTTGAAAAGAAAAGTTGAAGTTCTTTCTGAACAGCTCAGAGAACAACTCCCAAGTGAGATTCTTGGAAGTTCCGATGGAATTAAAAGAGCAATGGATATGGGAAAAATAGTTAGTGGTGCTGATACTACTGCTTTAATCTTAGGAGAATCAGGAACTGGTAAAGAATTGATGGCAAGATTCATCCACGATAATTCACCAAGAGCAAAAGGTCCATTTATAACAATTAACTGTGGTGCAATACCTAGAGAGTTAGCTGAGAATGAACTTTTTGGATATGAACGTGGTGCATTTACTGGAGCAACTGAAAAAATAAAGCAAGGAAAATTTGAACAAGCTCAACACGGTACAATTTTATTTGATGAAATTGGCGAACTTTCGCTAGAATTGCAAGTAAAATTGCTTAGAGTTTTGCAAGAGAGAAAATTCTATAGATTAGGTGGTGCCAAAGAGATTTCTGTTGATGTAAGAGTTATAGCTTCAACAAACAAAGAATTATCAAAATTGGTAGAAGAAGGCCGATTCAGAGAAGATTTATATTATAGATTAAATGTAGCTACGATAATTTTACCTCCTTTAAGAGAAAGAGGAGCTGATAATTTAATGTTAGCTTCTGCCTTTGTAAATGAATTTAATAAAAAATTTGCAAAGAGTCTTACTGGATTTACCCCAGAAGCAGCAGAGATTATTACTAAATATCATTGGAAGGGTAATATTAGAGAATTAAGAAATGCTATTGAACGTGTTGTATTGTTAGAAACCAGTAAAATAGTTTCAAAAGAATCTCTTCATTTTCTTAACTACTCACATTCAGTTACAAATTTGATTGTAGATAAACCAACAATTGAATTGACTGATGGACAACATCATTTAGTAATTGCTAAAAATGGTGTATCAATGGGAAATGTTTTAAAAGACCTAATTATTCAAACGTTAAAGATTACATCAGGAAATCAGATTAAAGCAGCAAAATTATTAGGAATTTCTAGGGCAAAACTTAGATATCGTATAGAACAACTGAATATTAACGTAAGTGGGAAAGAAATTTCTTGATTTTGAAAAATATAATTTGTAATTTTCAATTTTTACGTTTATATTTGCTATTGTAAAAATATGGATTTCTGAAAATAAATATAAAAAGATTAATTTATGACATTTGAACAAGCAGAAAATACAATTTTAAAATCTCATTCTAATGATGACAAAATCATTGCTTTGAATTATTTAATTGACAACGAAAAGATTAATGACCAAGTTCTGTCACTAGCTGTTGAATGTTTAAAAGCCAATGATGATAGATTAAAAGATCTTGCTTTTAGATTATTAGCAAATGTTGGTGAGGAATTTAAATTAGATGCTATGGTAAAAGTTGCTGTTTTAATGACCTCAAATGATATAGTAACTCGAAATTTGGCTGGAGAACTGTTAGTTACGGTTGGTTATGTATCTGGGTTTGCAATTTCACCTTATTTAAAAGATAAAGATGACCAAATACGCCAATATGCAACAGAGATGTCTGGAAGATTTGGCAATACAGATATTTGTCCAGCGCTATATCCACTATTAGAGGATATTGATATTAATATTCGCTCATGTGCAATAGAATCCTTAGGGTCTTTAAAAGACTCTAATTCAGTAGAATTTTTAATTGAGAAATATCATCAGGATGAAGAACTTAGACCAATAATAATAGAGTCTTTAGGTAAAATCGGATCTTATCAAGTAATTGAATTTTTATATACTCAATTGAGTAATGAAGAAGATATTTTCAATATAATTGCTATAATTGATGCCTTGTCCTTATGTGCAGATTCAATTGATGTTGTAAAAGCGATTAATAATCAATTTGAAAATTATGATCTTGAAGTTCAAATTATTGCATTAAAAGCATTGTATGTAGTTAGTTCTAGGGCTGGTGTTGAATATCACATAGACCCAATGTTCAGATATGTTGCTCATAAAGCAATAACTGACCAGGATCCAGATGTAAGAGCTGCTGGATTACTATCAATGGGTCCTAAGTTTATTATGGATGATATTCCATTCTTAGTAATTTTAACTATTTATAAAGAATTGCAAGTTCAAGAGCACGTAGCAAGTACTTTACTTTACAATAGTGAAGATAAAGTTTTTATAGAATTTATAAAAAAACTTTTATATAATAAACTTGTTAATTTCAATTCAGTGGAATTTTTTACATTGGTGGCTGAAATACTATTTAGTGTTTATCATTCATCAGAAGACATTATTTTTAGCAAATTATTCACCTTCTTATTTAACGATTTTGATATAAACAAAGAAATGCTCGTGAGAACTTTAGTGGATGTAAATCCAGATTTAATAAGCGAAGTAGTCAATAAATTGTTAGCAGAAGAAAAAATTAGTTCATTTGCTGTTGAAGAATATTTCAATCAAAACTAATGAAATTAAGAAAGAGAAATAAATGAGTTCAGATTTATTTAAATTTAAGTTTGCTAAATCAAGATTTTCTGATGAAGTTGACTCAAATAAAAGCACAACAAAAATAGATAAACCGTTAGTTTTAAGCGATCAAACATTTGCTGAATTAAGAAATTTGATTTATAAACTTAGTGGAATTTATTTTTCTGAGAGTAAAAAATATTTATTAGAGGGCCGAATTGCCAAAAGAATAAGTGCAATTAATATTAAAACATTTGAAGAGTATATAAGTTTTATTAATTTACCTACTAATAAATCAGAATTATATGAATTATATGAAGCAATAACTATAAATGAAACATACTTTTTTAGAGCAGAATCTCAATTTGATGCTTTTGAAAAAGTTATAATTCCAGAAATTTTAAAATCAAGAAGTGCTGCTTCAGGAACTTTTAGAATTTGGAGTGCTGCTAGTTCAACTGGTGAAGAAGCTTATACAATTGCAATAATAGTTTTAGAAAGATTGAAACCATTATTCCCAAATATTCAATTTCAAATTCTTGCCAGTGATATCAATAATGCTGTTCTAGATTCAGCTAGAAAAGGACTTTATAAAGAATATGCCGTTAGAAATATTCCACCTGCTTATTTAAATAAATATTTCAAAAAAGAAGGTTCACTCTATCAATTAAGTGATACTGTTAAGAAAATGGTGAAATTTGCGAATATTAATTTATTTGATAATTCTCAAATGAAAACAGTTGGTGGGTGTGACATAGTATTTTGTTGTAATGTTCTTATTTATTTTGATTTGCAATCAAAGCAACAAGTAGTTTCTTCACTTTATGAATCACTCAATAAAAATGGTTATCTTTTTATTGGATATTCCGAATCTTTGCACGGAGTCACTAAAGCTTTTAAATTAGTTCATTTACCAAAA
>CAIWET010000612.1 GCA_903911805.1 uncultured Ignavibacteria bacterium
AATGTAGAGACAGGTCTTAGACCTGTCTTTTTTATATATTTCGAATGTCATGCCGCACTTGATGCGGCATCTTCGTTTATAAAAACGCCCACCACACGCCCCACCCTAAATCCCTCCCCTTGAAGGGAGGGACTTAAAGAAAAGAGAAAAATTATGTCACTTTATGGTTTATCAAATCTATCTTAAATAAATGATTTTACAATACTTACTTCCCCTCCTTCTGTAAGGAGGGGTGCCTGAATTCTTATTCAGGTGGGGTGGTTATTTCTTTTATTAATAAAACGCTCTCATCAAACCTCTCCCTGTCCTTCGACAAGCTCAGGAACCGTTCCTCTCCAAAGGAGATAGACTTAAAGAAAAGAATCTTTTCTTCCCCCTCTATCAAGAGGTGGTTAGGGGGTGTGTTTTTAAAGAAATTAAGATGACCACCCCGTCAAAACGTGCATGAATACACGTTTTGCCACCCCTCCTTATAAAAGGAGGGGAAAATCGATAGTGGAATTAATATTAGTAGAGACAGGTCTTAGACCTGTCTTTTTTTATATTACGATTACAATAATATTGGGGCTGTTTCGCAAATTTCTTCATTTAGAGATATGAATGATACCAATTTTGTCGAAAAATTTTCGTATAATAGTGATGGTAGAATTAAGCAATATGTAAAAAGATTTTTTGGTGAGCTTTTGAATACTTGTGGTGAAATAGAGCCTACTTCTTATGATGTTTATTCTTTGGACAATTCCGAAGATTGGCGTTATCGCTATTCCCCACTTGGCGGAAGAGAACAAAAGCGGCTCTACTATTCCCCTCAGGGTGACGGAAAATGTTATCCTTTCTCAAATTATCATCCTTGGACTTATTATGTTTTGGGTGCTAATGGTGAGCAAACTGCAGTTTATAAGGGTGTGCAAACTAGCGATTAGGACACTTGCAATAATCAAACAAGAAGAGTTTATATGTATGCACATTCGTTTATTAATGCGGGTGGAATGCTTGTAAATCTTGCTAATATGGGCAAACAATATAATTTTTTGGATAATCTTGGTTCGGTCAGGGTTACGATTGATGCTGAAGGTATTCACGGCTACGACTATAAGCCTTTTGGTGATACATTAATGGCTGATGGTGAAAATAGAATTGGATTTGCAGCACAGGAGCGAGACGAAGAATCGAGATATTTTGCTATGGGAGCAAGGCAGTACGATTGTTTATCTGGTAGATTTCTTTCTTTAGACCCTCTTATGGATAAATTCCCTGAGCAGAGCCCTTATTCTTATGCCAACAACAACCCAATTTCTTTCAAAGACCCAACGGGATTAGAGCCAGAGGGCGAAAAAGGAAAAGATGAAGTGCAGACTCAAGTAGGAATAACAGAAGAACAATATTATGGTGCATATTTAGCATTTAGATCATTTAATGATGAAATAAATTCATATCGTAAAATGTAAGAAGATGTGATGGGAATAGACGATCAAGATGGATTTGATAATTTCTATAAATATAAAAAATTCAATTTTGGAGCTGGAGGTGGCAGTTCTGAAGGAACTAGAATAGGTATAAATTCTTCAAATGGAACTTATAACATAAAATCAAGTATGGAATTTGATGATTATGGTAATTATTCATATACAAGTAAAATATTTAATGAAAATGGCGCATATGAGGTAACTCAATGTGGTACTGTTTCAGAAGAAGGAGAATATATACCTGAATATACTTCAACTGAACTTATTGTTAATGATGGAGTTGACGCAAATGAATGGATTTCTGGAGCAATGGGTGCATTATCTGAAATTGGTGGCCTTGCTTTAGATGGAGTAGGAATGGTACCTGGACCGGTTGGTGTAGCAGCAAATATATTAAGTGCAGGATTGTCTGTATATAAAGGCGATTATGCTCAAGCAGGACTTGGATTATTGGGAGCTGCTTTGGGAGGGGTTCCTATTGCTAAAGTAATATCAAGAGCTCTAAAATCAGAGTGGACGGTCTATAAAGGAGTAGAAGCAGGCACAGATCTAATTAAATATGTAGGAATTACTTCAAGAGATGTTAATATTAGGTTTATAGAACATCTTCGAAAAGGCGGAGAATGGTCTTTACTGAATTATGAAGCAATTTCAAAAACTTCTTATTTTGGAGCAAGAAAACTGGAGCAAAAAATAATTAATGAGTATGGTATTAATAATTTATTAAATAAAAGAAATAGTATAAGAAGGATTTTTTGGAGTAGTTATGGAATTGAATAAAAAACGTATACAAAGAAAAACGGGTGATATTTATAAATTTAATAGTAAATATCTAGAAAATGAATATTTTCAATTTATTTTTGAGGATAAAGAATATTTAGGAGGTGATTTAATTAGAGGATTTGTAAATGAGCAAAAGAATGAACTTGAAATTAAAGAAATTTTAGACTTACCAATAAAATATTATACTTATACATGCATTATTCCTGGTTATAAATTTGATTATTGGGATAAAATTGGAAATATTTCAATTGAAGAAGATTTTATAGCACCACCTTTTAAATGTTTATTGGGTGATTTGAAAAATGATCAATTGCATTATTATTGGTACTTACATCAACCAGGCATAAGAGAAGATATATTTATTGGTGATTATAATAATATTTTAGATGAATATTTTAAGGCTTCTGTACGTATGCCTGTTCCGCTAATAAATTGGATTCAGATTGGTTGTGATAAAAACAGTTAGCCATATATGAAAACTGAAATAATAAATTTAGTAGGAATTTTTATTTGAAATATAAATAAAAATGAGATTTAGATTATATAAATATGAGTACAGAAAGCCAAAATAGTATAAAATTTATTGACAAAATAAATGAACAAAGAGATTATGACAATATTGAATTTAAATAAGAATATTATTAAAATCACTTCCCCTTTCCCAGTGCAGCCGCAGCAATACGACTGCACTATTGGGCATAATTCCCCTCTTGAGGGGTGGCAGACGAAGTCTGACGGGGTGGAATCTTCAAAGAAAAATCAATTGCCCTTATTTAAATATTTTTCGCTTCCAAAAAACAAAAATTTAATAGAAAAAGCTAAAGAACTTAGGAAAGCAGGAAATTTATCTGAAGTTATTTTTTGGAAAACATTTAAAAATAAAGAGTTATTGGGCTGGGATATAGATAGGCAAGTAATTATTGGAAATTATATTGTAGATTTTATCATAAATGAATTAGGACTTGTTTTTGAAATTGATGGTTATAGCCATAATTTAAAAGGTGAATATGATTTAGAAAGAGAATCATATTTGGAATCACTCAATTTAGAAATAATTCACTTTAGAGATATTGAAATCAAAAAAGATATTGAAAATGTAAAGAAAAGTGTTAAATTTGCTATCGAGAAAAGGATAAATGATTTGAGGAAAGCTGATGATTAAAGATTCCACCCCGTCATTGCATCGCATCAAGATGCTTCGCAATGCCACCCCTCAAGAGGGGAATTTTCTCTATGCAAACAACAACCCAATTTCTTTCAAAGACCCAACAGGTCTTGAGCTAGAAGGCGAGAAACAACACCTAGATGCCGCATCAGGTGCGGCATGACATACAGAATAATTGACGAGATTCTTCGCTTTGCTTCAGTATAACCGCACACATTTGAATGCTTCGCATTCACTCATTCAGGGATGAATGAGCTACTATTTTCTACTCTTCAAGTCCCTCCCTTCAAGGGGAGGGAGTTAGGGTGGGGTTGGACGAAGGCGCCATTTTTAAACGTAGATGCCGCATCAGGTGCGGCATGACATTACGAAAAGGTTAACTCGATCCTTCACTTCGTTCAGGATGACGGAATTGAAGAAAGACAGGTCTAAGACCTGTCTCTACAAATTTCATTTCATTTTCTTCAAGTCCCTCCATTAAAGGGGAGGGATTTAGGGTGGGGCGTCTTTTTCTTAAAGTCCCACCCTTAACAGGAGGCGAATTTTACAATGGAATACATCCGTGTTTTTTATGTGGATTGCTGTCCACTTTGTTTTCTAATAAAGCAAAAGCATCAGCTAATCTTGCTCTAGTGAACTTTGGTTCAAATACTTCATCTATAAATCCATAAGAAGCTGCTACATAAGGATTTGCGAATTTATCTGTAAATTCATTTGTCAATTCAATTTCTTTTTCTGCAGGATTTTCAGCAGCTTCAATTTCACGTTTAAAGATAATTTCTACTGCACCTTTTGCACCCATTACTGCTAATTCAGCTGTGGGCCAAGCAAAATTGAAATCTCCGCGAATATGCTTTGAATTCATCACATCGTAAGCTCCGCCATAAGCTTTGCGCGTGATTACTGTGATTTTTGGTACTGTTGCCTCGCAATATGCATAAAGCAATTTTGCACCATTAGTGATGATTCCTTCCCATTCCTGATGTGCGCCAGGCATAAATCCTGGTACGTCTTCTAATGTCAAGATTGGAATATTGAATGCATCGCAAAAGCGAATAAATCTTGCAGCTTTTCTTGATGAATTGATATCCAAAACTCCTGCCATAATCATTGGTTGATTTGCAATCACTCCGATTGATCTACCGGCAATTCTGATAAATCCAACAATAATATTTTCTGCATAATCTTTATGAACTTCCAAAAATTCGCCTTTATCAGCCAATTTTTTAATCACTTCTTTCATATCATAAGGTTGATTTGGATTAGCAGGAACAATGTAATTCAATTCATCAATAATGCGGTTTCCTGGATCATTCATTTCCTTGAAAGGTGCATCTTCAGCGTTATTCGAAGGGATATATGACATAATTTGCTTTGCTATTTCCATTGCGTGAATATCATTTTCGGCAACAAAATGTGCCACACCGCTTTTGCTCGCGTGAACTTCAGCGCCACCGAGTTCCTCGGAAGTCAAATCTTCGTGAGTTACTGTTTTTACAACTTTTGGACCTGTAACGAACATATAAGAGGTATTTTTTACCATAATGATAAAGTCTGTGATAGCCGGAGAATAAACTGCTCCACCAGCGCAAGGACCCATTATTACAGAAATTTGAGGCACTACTCCAGAAGCAAGTGTATTCCTAAGGAAAATATCGGCATAAGCGCCAAGCGAGGTAACTCCCTCTTGCACACGGGCACCACCGGAATCATTCAATCCGATAACAGGGCAACCAGTTTTGATAGCCATATCCATAATTTTGCAGATTTTTTTACCGTGCTCAGCAGCAAGAGAACCGCCAAGAACTGTGAAATCTTGGGAATAAACAAATGTTTTTACTCCATTTACTGTTCCATAGCCAGTTATTACGCCATCGCCAAGAAATACGTCTTTATCAAGACCAAATTCGCTTGAATGATGATGGACAAGAGCATCAATTTCTCTGAAAGAGCCACTATCTAATAGAATTTCAATTCTTTCACGAGCTGTTAATTTTCCTTTTGCATATTGAGATTCGATTCTTTTTTTGCCACCACCTTGTTTAGATTTGGCAATCAGTTCATACATTTTTTTGATTTTAGCATCAATAATTTCGTTATTATTCATCATAAATTCCGTATTAAATCTTAACTTTTTTCAAAAATACGTAAATAGTCAAAAATAAAGGGTATTAAATTTTAGGAAGAAGAATAAATATGTTCTATCTCATAATAATAAATTAATTTATAAAACGTTTAAAAAATATGAATAAACTTGAACATATTGCTTATTGGTTAGAAAGTGCTGAGTATGATATTCAAGCATCAGAAAGTATGTTTCAGAGTGGATATTATGTTTGGGCGTTGTTTATTGGCCATTTGGTACTCGAAAAAACAATGAAAGCAATATATGTTCAAAACTCTGAGAATATTGTCCCCCAAAAAATTCATAATTTGATTAAATTAGCTAATATTTCAAATATTCAATTAAATACAAGTCAGATTGATATTTTTGAAGACATTAATACATTCCATATAGAAGGAAGGTATTCTGAATTCAAAAATGAACTTTACAAAATATGCACAAAAGAGTTTTCTTTAAATCATTTGAATAACATTAAAGAGCAATTTTTATGGCTAAAGTCCCAGATAAAATAATCGAGTTGATAAAACAATTTATCGAAGAGGCTCACAAAGACAATATCAATATCTCAAGAACAGTTTTGTTTGGAAGTTATGCAAAAGGAACTTTTAATGAGTTTAGTGATATTGATATTGCTGTTGTTTCAGAGGATTTTGAAGGTAATCGCTTTTATGATAATAGAAAAATTAGAAATTCCAAGTTAAAAACAAGTATCGATTTAGAACCACATACTTATCGCCCAGAACAATTTACAATTGACAATCCATTTGTAAGGGAAGTTTTAGAATATGGAATAGTAATATAGTTTTAAAAAAAATTAAGTTTACTTCAAAATATCTTCAGAATTTACTAATTTTAAGTGTTCTTATTCTTCCATTGAGTTGAGCCCTAATCGTATCGATATAAAAACAAATAGAAAAATCCCGAAGAGAAACCCCCTTGTCCCTATTGAAAAATATTAGAAAAAAGAAAAAGATGGATTCCTCGCTATGCTCAGAATGACATCACGAAAATGTTTAACCAGATCCTTAGCTTTGCTTGAGAATGACGGCATAAAAAAAGACAGGCTTTAAGACCTGTCTCTTTTTAAAGAATTTTAAAATTCAATTATTTTAATTTAATTAAATTTAAAGCTTGCTACACTCTTTTCGAAAATTGGTTTGTATGAAGCTTCTTCATCTTTAGACCAATTGATTGTAACTCTGTAAAGTTTTCCATTTTTTAAAGCTAATGACATTCTGCCTTTTACGCCAGCTACTGGATTATAATCAAATTGGAATGCTTTTTCGCCACTTAATGTTGTAGCTTTGGCTGCACCACCAAGTTTACCAGCTAAAGTGTTTGCAATTTTTTCTAAGTTTGCGTCTTTGCCGTCTAATACTTCAACCATAATGTTGCAATCAGCTCTGCGGTCGCCCATATAATCAGTTGCTGAAAGTACACCAGCTGCTTTTCTTGCACCTCTGTTCAATTCGAAGTTATCAGGAATTCCGATTGAATATCCGTCGCCATTCATTTTAGTTAAATTAGCTGATGGTGGGTCTGCTTCAACTTTTACAACTTGCGGCTGACCTTCAGTTTTTGTAGGCATAACAGCTAATTTTGTTGCTTTTAATGACTGGTCAATATATGAACGGAAGTTACTTAAAGTTCCGCCAAATGCTTCAAATATCATAATTGAAAGGAAGGAGCCATCTTTTGTACCATAATAGATTTCGCCTTCAAACATACCATCTTTTAAATCGTATTTGTAGGTTTGTTTATTTAATTCAACTCCATCAACCATAAATTTTTCAGGTGATGTGTAAATACTTGCATCAAAAATCTTTTGTTCTTTCATTACAGTTTCTACTACATCACCAGCATTTAATTTAATTGCTTTGAATGAGAACATTGCTCCAAAATCGCCTTCTGGGTCAGTTTTAGAAAATCTTAATTTTCCTGCTTCACTTGAAAAAGCGACAACTGCTTCGTTTTGTTTAATCGATTTTATCCAGTTTTCTGGATATGAAAATGCAAAAACACCGTCTTTATATTCAGCTAATTTGGTGATTTCTGCTGGCTTTGATTTTTTGCTTTCGCCACAACTTGTAATGATTGCAAATGATGCTAAAGCCATTAATAAAAACAAAAATACTTTCTTCATAAAATAACTCCAAAAATAATAAATAATTCATATTTTTTTCATAAAACAAAATTAATTATAAATTACTTATTTACAACGATATTTTTTATTTTTTTCAGACTAAACACCAAAAAAAATTCATTTTAATAATAATGTTTTTTTACTAATTGCTCCGAAACTGTTAATTCTCTTGCTATTTGCTTGATACTCTTGCTTTTATTGGACTTTACATATCTGGCAATAAAACTGCCCAATCTTGATATTTTGGGGATATAAATATTTATCCCGCTCAAATTATCAATTAAATTTCTTACGTTTTCCAATCCAATAAGCTCGGCTATTAATCTCAGATCGGGAGTTAGATCTTCGATTTCGATTTCATTAATCACTTTGTTCATTCTTTCCTCCATTTTTTCTTTGGTTTATATCTTTTTTTTACTTAATTTTACATTATTAATTAAAATAAAAGTATATTTTACTAAATACAGTAATTTATACTGCAAAAATAAGTAATATTTACTAAATATGCAAATGAAAAGTGAACAAAAAGATATTGGAAATCGCCTTAAAGAGATAAGAAAAATCTTCAATAATGGATATAAGTGTTCATTGGAGCAGTTTTCCGAGCTTTTGGGGGAATCTAAATTTAATATTGCTAATTACGAACAGGGCAAGGCAAATATACCAAATCGAACAATTAATGCTTTATACGCAATTGGGATTAATCCAATTTATATTATTTCTGGAGAAGGCGATAAATTTGCTCCAAATTTAAAAGGCAAAGACTTAAAAGAAAAATGCTCTAAAGTGCAGGATATTTCAATTGAAGTTTTTGAACTTGATGATTTCGAAAATATGACTAACGAAGAATTAATTGATACAGCTAATAAATATCAGAGCGTAGCAGGAAATATTATTAAAATGTTATCTGAGAGAAAAAGCAAATAAATGGAAATCAATTTTTATCACGACTTGAGAGTTCTCCCTGATTTGGCATTGATTGAATTGGCTGCTAAGTGCTTTAAATTAATAGATAATGGGATTTATGAAATTGAGGACTATTTTAAATTAATTTCGCAAGAACTGAACTCAAGAGATGAGAATTTTATTGATTTGGCTCACAAAAAATCTTTGGATTTGGATTATCATTGGAATCAAAATGCAATTATTGACAAATTAAGCAATGTTAAATTCTCAAATTCATTAGAAAAATATTCTGATGATTATTTCAATTATAACGAGAAGCCCAGCTTTGCTTTTATCCGCGTTGTTGGCAATTCGATGATTTTTTCCAATATTTATGAAAATGATATATTATTAGTTTTGATTACTGAAGAAGTAAATAGTGGCGATATTATCGTTGTGAATATTGAAAATATCCAATTTGTAAAAAGATATGAAATCAGAGATGATAGAAAGTTCCTGGTTTCCAGCAATCCTGATTATCCTGAATTTGAGCTTACGGATCAAATCAAATATAAAATTACTGGAAAAGTAATAAAGAGTATAAGGAAATTATATGAATAATGAACAGAGATTAACTGCAATATTTGACACATTGCCAATAGGAGCTGCTGTTATCACTCCAGATTTAGAAATTCTTGATATAAATAAGCAGTTTAAAAAATTTATTAAAGAAATCAACTCAAAATCGGTTATTCCAAAAAATTTCAATGATGAGATTTTATTAAATAATAATTTACTTTTATCAGTTATCAAGCTTCAGGCAAAAAGTGTAATAGAAACATCAATAGCTATTGAAGATGTTGAAATACATTTAATGAATAATGAAAAAAAGAGCATTTGGTTTTCGGTTTCAGTTAGTCCCTTTTGTTCTGATTTAAATTGCGTAATTGCAATTGTATCCGAAATTTCATATAAAAAGCAGATTGAGCAAGATATAAAAAACACAAATAATCAATTAAGAAAAGTCTCTGATTATATCGAATTTGTAAGGGAAGAAGAACGCAAGAAAATTGCTTTATGGATTCACGACGATATTGGGCAAGTATTTACAGGCTTAAAAATGGATTTGACTTCTTTGGAGATGAAATTAGACCAATTGATTGATCAAGATGCCAAAAAGAGATTTGATACTATGCAGCGTGAACTTGACGGAAGCATTATTAGAATCAGAAAGATAGCATACAATCTAAGACCTCCATTCCTTGATCACTTTGGGATTTGCAATGCATTGGAATTTCAATTGAATGATTTGTCTGAAAGAAGTGGATTTAAAGTATTTGTCACAAAAAATGTCAAAGAAATCGAATTGACAGATGAAAGAAAAACTACTCTATTTAGATTAATGCAGGAATTATTTATTAATATTATAAGACATTCTAAAGCTAATGAAGTAGAATTAGAAATCAAAAAAGTTGGAACCGACTTGCTTATATATTTGCACGATAATGGTATTGGAATATCCAAAAGTACTCTTAATAGCCCAAAATCATTTGGGTTAATGGCGATAAAAGAAAGAATACGTGCCCTCAAAGGAACAATCAATTATTTAATAAATGAAGGCGAAGGAACAAAAATCAACATCAAAGTCCCAATTTAATTCTTTAAAAAACTATAAGTTTTATCATTAAGTTTTATGAGATAAATTCCTTTTGGCAATGATGAAACATCTATTCTCAAACTTTCATTTTCTAAAACAAAAGGAGATTTAATCTTTTCTCCTAATTGATTATAGATTTCCAAATTGTAGCCTTCAATATTTGAAGTAATTTGATTATCAAGTTTTATATTAATAAAATCGCTTGTGGGATTTGGATAAATCTCAGCTGTTTGGTCCAATTCTTCAATACCAACTGGATTTTTCATGATAAAAATTCCTGATTTACCATATTCCATATCGGTATCATTATTGAATAATGCCCTTAAAACAGCAGTTTTTGTGTCAGTATTTGGTACTTTCCAATCGTAATATCCGTTAATTGCATTAACAGAATATGCAATATTAATCCAGCTTTTTCCACCATCAATACTATATTCTAGGTCAAAGTCAGAAAGATTTACAAATGTCCATCTAACGCGATAAGTTTTATTCACTAAAATTGTTTCATTGAGAATTGGATTTTTGAAAGTTAAATTTCCCTGAAGAATTTTAAATGTACCTGATTGGCAAATTTCTTTTCCAGTTTCAAAATCAATCATTCTAACCAAAGCAGATTTAGTGGTTACGCTTGGAATTTTCCAGGTTAATTCGCCAACTGAAGCAATTACAGGTGAAGCAATCAACGTCCACGAACTTCCACCGTTAGTAGAAACATCAAATTTGAGTTTATTAAATCCTTGGCAAGTCCATTGAAGTACATCAGATTTGCCTCCATAATAAAGAGCATCGCCAGAAGAAGGTCTCAAGAAATATGAAAATCCAGGAAATACTGAAAATTCTGGTGTTTGAGACAAAACAGCTTTTGAAGCACTATCAATTAATCTTATTGAACAATGCTGAGAATTTGCTAATGGAATTGTCCAGGTATAAGATAATTTTGAGGACATAATAGGTTTTGGTTCAAGATAAACCCAATCATTGCCATCAGTTGTAAATTGAATATAAATTGGATAATTAGCTGTTGATGTCCATTTTATATCAGTTTTTCTGTCGGGATAAAATGATTCACCACCAACAGGTGAAACCAATTTAGCAGAATAAAGCAAGAATTCTTTAAAATCTGATCTGGTTGTTAATATATTAATATTAGTATTATTTATAGTTCTGATAATTGTGCTTGTATGCCAACTGAAAACAAATGAAGTATTTACATTTAAAATCTTGAATCTTAATGTGCCAAGATATGTTTTAGTTTTTGGAACAATTAACCCTGGCAATTGAGGCTTAGCCGTAGTGTCATAATTGATTTCAATAGTTTGGTAATCTAATTTGATTGAATCAGGAGGATAACTGGTGATTGCTTTATATCCTTTTGGCAATTTATTATTAAAAATAATTGATGTATCAGTAAGCAAAGATTCAAATTTAAGCTTAGTTTTGTCATAATTGAAAGCAAAAGTACTTCGCCCAAGATAAAAATCATCACCATCGCTCTGAATATAAGTTTTCAAATCAATGTAATTACCATTAATTATTGGTTCAGCAATAAGATTACAACTTATCAGCTTAGGAGACGCCAGGTCTTTAGACAAAGTATTTAATGATAATGATAAAAAAATCAAAATCAGAAAACAAGCTCTATTTATTAAATTTATATACATATTCAATCAATCATTTTTTAATTAATGACACTTCACCATCAAATATATTTACAATTAATATGCCAATCAATCAATTTCTGCAATTTTTGCTAAAAGATTTTGTAAAATCTCAAAACATTCATCGTTATTCATAATCTTTTCTGAAATTCTTGATATAAAACTATTATAATCTTCGAAATTCTCATCACTTATTTCTTTACTATAATTGTTATAATAAACCAATTCAACATTGGTTCTAATTTTTTTAAACAAATGGAGATTTTTCTCCAATTCTGGCTTCGCTATAAGTTCATCAATCATCATTAATGTTGCTTTTAATATTTCTTTCAATGTCTCTCCAAAAATATTCTAAATTATCGAAAAGAAAATATATAGTTTAAATTGCTATATTTATATGATTTTAATATGGTAATGATACATTTTTTATAATGCTGTGTTATTAATTTTTATAGAAGAAATTTAATATTTATGGAGATTATAGAATGAAAATGTGGAAATTTACCAGTCTTTTAATTGCACTATTTATGGTGTTAGCAGGAACTGATGCATTATCTCAAATGCAGCCACCAAAACCTGTATTAAAATTTGCAGCTAATTCTACCAATGGTTCTAATGGTGAAGTTACTTCAACTCTTTATTGGTATGCTGATGGCACATCCAATCCGGCAGCTAATAGTTTTTATATTTATTATTCAGAAAAATCCAGCGATAAATTGAGTGATTTTACTAAATTAACAGAAGTAAAAGCAGACGCCAATAACAATGGATTATATAATTATACATTGACATTAAGGTCCTCCGGTGGTTGCTTTGCAATTACAGCTGTTGCTTATGCAAATGGAGTAGTTGCAGAAAGTACCCCTGTTTATTCTTGCTTAAATTCAGATAATAAAACATATATTTCTTTTGGCAATCAACCTTTGTATAAAGGAACCATTAATCAAGAATATTATTATTATCCAAAAGCATATTCAAACTCAACTGCAACTATTAAATATGAAATGACAGCAGACAATGGTCAAAAATACACATTAAATGCTCAATCTGGCGAATTCAGATGGACTCCAACTGTAGCTGGAACTTATACTTTTGAATTAAAAGCTTACTTTGCTGATAATTCAGCTTCGTCAGTTCAAAAATGGAGTGTATATGTTTGCGATCCAAATGCACCATATATCAAAATCACATCTACTCCAGCAGTTTATGCCGCTCCTGGAAAAGAATATGTTTATCAATTAGTTACAGAATCTAACGTTAAATGTGCTGTAAATTATAGCTTTATTGGAACTTTGCCTGATAACGCGTCATTCGACAAAACAACCGGCACATTGAAATGGACTCCTACTCAATTACAAGTTATCACTGGAGCTTTTAAAGCAGAACTTTCTTGCGATAATAAAGTATATACTATTCAACAGTTCGCTATTAAAGGTTACTCCACTGACAATTCTGACTTATGCGCTACTATTACAGGAGTTGCAACTCTTGACAATGGTACAATCCCAACTGAAGGCAAAGTAGTTGCCTGGAGAATTTCTCCAGACTCTAAAGTAAACCCAATGTATGGCTCTTATATTGAAAAAGGAACATTTTCAATTAAAGTGCCTGAAGGTGACTATGTTTTAGAATTTTACGGTACCGAATTTGAACACTCTTGGTTTGAAAATGCAAGTACTTTTGAAAAAGCTAAAAGATTTGCATTGAAATGCAACGAAAGCGTTACTATAAGAGTTGCTTTAAAATCAGCTGTTAAAGCAAACTACCATACAGTAACAGGAAATGTATCTGATGCTTCTAATAATCCTGTATTTGCTTATATTGAATTTTTACCAATTCAAAAAACAAACGACTTAAATAAAGCAAATACTCAATTTATTACTAAAACTGATTCTCAAGGAAATTACTCAATTTCATTGCCTGATAATTTAGATTATAAAGCACACGCAACTCCATTTGATGATACAAATTATGGCGATATGTATTATAATCAGGTTACTTCGCTTTTCGAAGCCGATATTATTATCGTAAATAAAGATTTATCAGGTATTAATTTTGTAGTAACAACTAGAGAAAAACTTGTTAATGGCTTTGCCGGCAGAGTTATTGATGAGAATCTTGCTGGTATTAAATCAATTGTTTATGCCACAAGATTAAGCACAACTAATCCTTCAACTAAAGCAGTTCAATTTGCTGCACAAACAGATGACAAAGGAAATTATTCATTCAAAAGTCTCCCTTATGGTGATTATGTTCTAATGTCTGTGCCACTCGAGAGAACTTATATTCCTGGATATTACAAAGCTGGCGATTTTGCCACAACATCTTGGAAAGAAGCAACAAAAATCAAAGTTACTGACGTAATGAACGATATGATTGTAGAAATCAAACATAAACTAAGACCAGCAATTAAAGGAATTATCCAAATTGATGGGACAGTAAACAAATTGAATTCATTAACTATTAAAGGTGATTTGCCACAGAGCGAAAAGTCTCCTTTGGCTGGTGCATTTGTCTATGTAATTGATTCAGAAGGAACTTTAAGTGACTTTGGCTTTACTGACGAAAACGGAAACTTCTCATTAACACAACTAGGTCAGGGACAGGGAACACTCTATGCTGATGCTCCTGGATATAATTTAATGAAAGTAACTATTCAGGCAGATTATCAGAAGAATTATAAATTAAGCGGATACAATTTTGATATGAATACTTCATTGATATCAACAGTAACTGAAACAATTGATGGATTCAATGTTTATCCTAGTTTGACAACTAATAGCATTACAATTAATTTCAATTCTGATGAAAGTAATGCGATTATTGAAATTATTGATATAACCGGAAATCTTGTATATAGCGAAAATAACAATTTAGCCAATATTGGCGAAAATACGTTAAAAGTTAATCTTAATGGATTAGCTAATGGCACTTATTTTGTAAATGTTAAATCCGGAAATAAATCAGCTACAAGCTCAATAAAAATTGTAAAGTAAAATTTAACTTTACATTCTACAAAAGCCGCAATTACCCCTATTTGCGGCTTTTGTGTTTTTTAAATTAATTTAAATAAAAAACAATGAATGAGTAGATCAAGAACTAACTCAATTACACCCTGTTCATAACTTTAGCCATTGTGGAAAAATTTAAGCTTTAAAATTAAACTTACTTAGTTATTTTTGCAATTCGCTAAATTTATGAAAATAAAATTATTTAATATAGAATGTATTTATCAAAATTAGATATTGTCGGCTTTAAGTCTTTTGCTCAGAAAACTGAATTCAAGTTTAATGATGGATTGACAGCAATTGTTGGTCCTAATGGCTGCGGCAAGACAAATATTGTTGATGCTCTCAGATGGTGTTTGGGCGAGCAAAAATCCGCTATTTTGCGTTCTGACCATATGGAAAATGTAATTTTTAATGGTTCAAAAAATCGTAAACCATTAGGAATGGCTGAAGTATCTCTTACTTTAGACAATAACAAAGGAATTTTACCAACTGAGTTTTCAGAAGTCGTTGTAACTCGCAGATTGTTTCGCGATGGAGACAGTCAGTATTTATTGAATAACACACAATGTCGATTGCGCGATATCGTTGATTTATTTATGGATACCGGTATGGGTGCCGATTCCTACTCTGTAATCGAGTTGAAAATGGTTGAAGCAATTCTTAGCGGTAAACCCGAAGAACGTCGCCATTTGCTCGAAGAAGCAGCTGGAGTGAATAAATATAAAGCCAGAAAAAAAGAAGCCTCCAAAAAATTATCTACTGTTCAAAATGATCTACTCAGAATAAGCGATTTATTCCAGGAAATTGAAAAGCAAGTAAGCGTTCTTTCTCGCCAGGCAGCAAAAACTAAAAGATATAATAAATTGATGGAAGAATTCCGCGAATTAGACCTTAATTTATTAAAACGTGATTATCTTAAATATTCTGCTGAAATTGATAAATTAAAATCTGAAATTGCTACTTTAACAGAATCGAGAACAACTCTTGATGAGCAGAATATTACGGCAGAAGAAAATATAAAAGCTCTTGAAATCAAGCTGATTGAACTTGAAACTAAAAAGAACTTATTATTAGAAAAAGATAATTTATTTAAATCTCAAATTTCTACAAAAAAGCAAGATATTGCAATTAATGAAGAAAAAATCACTGCTTTAAATGCAAATCAATTAAGAAATAATAGCGAAATTGATGAATCTGCAGACAAAATAGTTTCCATTGATAACCAAATTGCTCTAAATATTGAGCAAAAAAGCAAGTTTGAAATTGAAAATGAAGATTTGGCAAAATCTTTAAATGAACAAAATGAAATTGTTAAACAAAATAAAAATGAGCTTTCTGATTTTCGTCAAGATGCACAATTAATTAATGAAGAGATTTTAAATCTTCAAAACCAGATTAATAACTTCAGAAATTCTTTAATTAGAAATAATGCCAAAATCAAAAGCAATAATGACAGAATTCAGAAATTAAATGACGAACTTTCAAATCTCAATCAAAGCATTTCTAATCAAGAAGTAGAAAAGCAAAGAACCGAAGATAAAAAAGCATCATTGAGAGAATTTGTTGAATTGGCTCATCAAAAATTGATTGGTGGACAAGAGCGACAAAAAACTCTTAATGCTGAAATTGAGAAATTATCAACCGAAATTAACAAAAGCAAGACTTCTCTATCATCCAAAAAAACAGAATTGGACTTCCTTTCAAGTTTAATGGATGTGGACGATACTTCAAAATTCATTTTAAAAAATGAAGCTTGGAAGAATCTTGGCAAACCTACAGTTTTAATTGAAGATATTGATGCAGCTGCAGAATATCGTGTGGCTATCGAATCTGCTTTAGGCGACTATGCCCATATTTTCCTGATTGATGATGAATCTCAAGCACATTCTGCATTCAATTATCTCAAGAAAAACGAAAAGGGAAAAGTTTCTTTTATTTGCAAATCAAATATTAAAGAAATGCCAGCTCCAAAAGATATTACTCAAGAAAATGATGTAATTGGCTGGTTAAGCGAATTAGTAAATGTGGACGATAAGCTCCGATCAATGCTAAGAAAAATCCTTAATGGATGCGTTTTAGTTAAAGATTTTGATGCAGCAAAAAGTGCTATTAATTCTGGTAAATGCTCAACTGCTGTTACTTTAGCTGGTGAAATCATAAAGAATGATGGCTTTATCAAAGGTGGTGGAATTTCCAAAAAAGAAGGTCTATCTGTTGGTAAGAATGAAAGAATTAATAAATTAAAAATTGAAATTTCTAATATCGAATCTTTATTAAAAGAAAACGAAGAAATTTTGAAAGAATTGAAATCAGAAGTTTCTGAAATTAATATTTATAATCTTTCAAATGAAATGAGAAAAGCTGAAGCTGAAGAGAATAAAAATCTACAACTAATTTCTCAATTCGATTATAAAATTGATTCGCTCAATAAAAATTTCGAAATGATTGAGCAAAATCTGAAAGGAATTTCAAATGAAAATCTTGAACAAGAACAAGAAATAGAATCAATCAATCAGAATTTTGAAGAATATTCAAATCAATTATATATCAAAAAAGAAGAATTTACAGTATTCCAAAGTTCTTTGAGTACCTCAGAGAAAAATGTATCAGAAGCCGAGAAAAAAGCTAAAGATATTGAGATGAATATTATCAGGATTAATGCTGAAATCCATAGTTTAATTACTGATAATCAAAAACTTGAAGTCCAGAAGTCAGAAATTAAATTCAAAGCGGAAAGATTAAAATCTGAAATTGAATCAAACATTATTGAAATTGCAAATCTTAAAAATAAAATTGCTATAACTGCTGAAGAATTGGAATCACTCAATCAAGAAGCAACATTAGTGCAGAATGACAAGGACTTTGTAACCGCAGAGATACATTCAATTGAACAACAAATCCAACAGTATTCCAACGATTTATCTGCAATGCGTAAAAATCACGACAGATTGACCGAATCGATTCACCATAAAGAACTTAGCTTTACTGAGATTAATTCGAGTATCAAAACTTATCGTGATAAAGCGCAAGAAAACTACGAAGTTTTTATTGATAATTATGAAATTGATTTAGAGCAAGAATTCAATTACAACGAAGCGAGAATGCAATTAACTGCTTTAAAAGAACGCCTATCCTCAATTGGAAACGTCAATTTTATGGCTCTTAAGGAATTCGAAGAAGCAACAGAAAGATATGATTTTTACGATAAACAATTGAAAGATTTGCACGAATCCGAAAAATTATTAGTTGAAACAATCGAAGAAATTGATAAAAATGCTTTAGCAAGATTTTTGGATACATTCACAAAAGTTCAGCAAAATTTTGTATTTCTATTCACTAAATTATTTGGTCCTGAAGGATTTGCGGAATTAAAATTAAGCTCAGATGACGCACTAGAAGCAGATATCGAAATAATTGCACGCCCTCCAGGCAAAAAACCTCATTCAATCGAAATGCTTTCAGGTGGTGAAAAAACATTAACAGCAATTTCTCTTTTATTTGCAATTTATCTTGTAAAGCCAAGTCCATTTTGTATTTTAGATGAGGTTGATGCTCCATTAGATGATGCAAATATTGATAAATTTTTACAAATCATCAGAGAATTCAGCAAAGAAACTCAATTCTTGATTGTAAGTCATAACAAGAGAACAATGGAATTAAGCGACACACTTTATGGCATCACTATGGCTGAAGAAGGTGTTTCAAAAGTAGTTTCTGTTAGATTATCACAAGAAGCGATATAAGATCACGATCTCGTATTACCCCTCCCTAAATCCCTCTCCAAAAGAGAGGGACTGGAAGAAAAGGAATAATCTTTGTAGAGACAGGTCTAAAGACCTGTCTTTTTTATTTTTTTTGCAAGGTGTCATGCCGCACTTCGGTGTGGCATCTACGTCTAGAAAATCGACAACCACTCGCCCCACCCTAAATCCCTCCCCTTGAAGGGAGGGACTGGAAGAAAGAGAACTATTTATCTCTTAACTAAATGATTCTACTATATTTACTTCCCATCCTTCAGTATGGAGGGGTGGCAAAACGTGTATTCATGAATGTTTTGACGGGGTGGTCACTTTTCTTTCTTAAGAGAAACACACCCCCTGTCCCCCTCTTGATAGAGGGGGGAAAAGACATTTATTTCTTCAAATCCCTGCCCTCGCAAGCAGGGACTTGAAGAAATGGGAAAAGCAATGTCTTTCTTAGCGAACTAAATTCTTATTTTACAGGAGTTTCTATTATAATCTTTACTGTTCTTGAATAACTTCTACCTTCAGGTAAATCATTATTATAAAGTAATTCATCAGATCCAACAGGATTGATTGTCAAATTTGCTTCATTAACTTCCAAAAACTTTTGAACTTCGCGGCAACGCTTTTCTGCTAATGCTTTGTTATATTCACTCTCGCCAGTTCTATCGGTATATCCAGAAATAATAACTTTTGAATTTGGTTTAATTCTAGTTTTTATTTGTTCCATTATAACTGATTGACTTTTTGTAAGATTAGCTTTGTCAAAATCAAAAACGATTAATGAGAATTTCTCGACAATTTTATCATCTTTAATTTCTTCGCGTTTCTTTTTAATTGTCTTTTGGTGTATTGTCAAATCTTGGTATGCAGTAACCTTCTTGCTATATTCATTGATAGCTGACAATGTAATCGTAACAGGAGTTTCAACTGCAGGAATTGGCTTGTCTTCAACTTTCCATTGCAAAACACTTGGAACATCTTTGCCACTAAATTCTCTTAATAATCTGTTGTCTTGAGTAATATCAACTCTCCAAGATTTTAATTCGGCTTCTGAGAAAACTGTTGGGTTAATCTCAACCAAAGGCGGATTAGATGTTCTAGTAATTTGGCGCAAAGTTACTGGTTTAAGAATTTCAGGACTTGTTGATGATAATTCAACTCTTTGATTTTCCTGTAAACCGTCTTCAATCTTGACGTTTGAAGGAGCTAATGGCAAGTTTCTTGATTCAGTTTTAATCCTTTTTGCGTCAATTCCCCAAACTGTAGTCAAATAAGTTTTGATTTTTTCAGCTCTAGCCTTAGATAATTCAATATTATTCTTTTCTTCGGCTGTATTGTTATTGCAACCGGTTATTGTAATCGTAGCTTTTGGATTTTCGTTCAATCTTGAGCCAACAATATTCAGGAAATTAGAATAAATATCTAATGTATTCCATTTTAAGCTATCCTCAGAGAACTTGAAAGATTGATCGGCAGTTATCATTTTTTGCTGAATTTGTCCAATTTCGCTTTTTCCTTTTTCAAAGAAGATTTGAGGTAATAATGGGAATAATTCCGATTCTTCTAATTCTTCGATTACTATCTCAGGATTTTCTTTTCTTGTTCCATCTTTTGTAACGCCTGTGGCTGTTAGGGCAAGCTTTAGATCAGCTTCTCTTGGGACACTTCTTTCGTAATGCTCTTTAATAATTTGGCGTTCCATTATCGTATCAGTTTTTGTGATTTTGTATGCTTCAGAATCATCTGTGCCGATTAATGTAATAATTTCTTTAGGCAATCCCATCACTATTTTAGAGATTGTATCTCTTTGAATTGTGGTATCTCTATAATATTGAATTTTTGGTGATTCGTAAATCGGAAGATTCAAGCTTGCTCCAAAAGATAAGCTCATAACTTTCCAATTAACTGAAGAAATATTAGTAAAAGGGAAATAATATTTAATTTCTGGAGTTAGATAAGTGTTTTTGCCAATTTCTAATCTATATCCTGCACCAATAGAAGCGTGTACTTGTAATGCTTCTTTATCTGGCAATGGTTCATTTTGAATGTCATTATTTCTGGTTACTTTGCCATCAAGAAAAACAACATTTTCTGGACTTGTCAATCGCTCTTCTTGAGAATAATTTCCAGAAAACATATAACCAAATTTCAAACCACCAGTAAAGAATAAATCTTGGACAGGATAATAGCTGATAACTGGCTCAAAGTCCATCTGATATAGACTTGCCGACAAAGTATGATCAACTGTTACACTTGCGATGTATTCTTTCCCTTGAGTATTTCTGACTGTATAATTGCCAATGTTTTCCTGCTCAGTGATTTCGCCATTGAGAGAAGAAATACCAGCTCTTAATCCAAGTTTGAATTTATTATATACGTCAAAATCAAATAGTATTCCTAACGAAAATCCAGCTCCTGTGCCAGTATTATAATAATGTGGGCAACAACTTGGCACATTTGGCAATTTTGTAAAATCAGGCAAATGGAAATTATGGAGATAACTTCCATAAACGCCAGTATGGAATAATAATTCTCTCTCAGCGGAGATTGAAGTATAGGAGATAATAATTGCTATAAATACTAATATTATTTTTTTCATAAATTTCATTCTAATTTATTCTATTTATATTTTTTCAAAATTAATCAATAATTACCAAAGGCAATGTAACAATTCCTGATGGACTTGTCATTTTTAAATAATAAATTCCATTTGAAATATTGCTCAAAGTAAATCTGAAATTATAGTTCTTATCTTTGCTTAAGCTATGGCTCCATTTGTTCAAATTAATGCAACCACCCTGTAAATCAAATAAATCAAGTTTATAATCTCCGACTGCAAGCACATTGATATCAACTAATAATTCACTATTTTTATAAGAAGAAATCATTTTTTGAGGGCTTGTGTCTTTAATTAATCTAACTCCACCTTCTTCGCAAATTGTAATTTCAAGTGAACCGTTTAGCTCCTTATCGGATACTACTAATGATGGGTCTGCAAAATACAAATAATCCCATTTAATATCAGTTTTAATTGTGTCACCTAATAATGCAGCACCTTTAAGGTTGAAAATCAGAGAATCTGTTTTATTTATTTCATAATTTTCAACTGAAAAGCCAATAAATCTTCTATTTAAATATATTGAATCTTTCAAAATCGAAATATCGCCATCAGCATAAGGGGTAAATAATGTTTTTCTGAAATTTATTCCTGCAAACATTTTCATATTTTTCAAAGTATCTCTATTATCCGAAAGTGTAGCATAAACAGGAATCGATAAATCTCTATTTAATGGGGAAGAAATTACTGAATCAATTCTAATTGACATTCTTTTTATAGGTAAAGCTCCACCACTTAAATAGAAAGTAAATTCCTGACTGCACAATCCATCTGAAATTTGAATTTTTAATGAATCTTTATAATCCAAAGTGTCTTTGGGTGTATATGAAAATTCTATACTATCAGTTTGAGCAGTAACAAAAATCATAGCTGGTAGATTAGTTATCAATTTAAAAACTGTTCCAGTTAATGGTTGAGTAATAATATTTGTAAGAGGTTTTTTACTCCTGTTTTCAAACCATAATTTAATGTTTTTAGTAGAATTGACAGCAATTTTTCCAAAATCTCCATAAGCCTGACCAGAATTAACAACGCCTTCAGATTTGTACATAATTCTTGACATCGTGGCGTAAATCATTATGGAATCTATTGGATTTGTACATTGCGATATATAAACATAGTATTTTTTAATGAAGACTGTATCACTAAATAATACATTATAGCTTTTAAATTCGACATCTATAGTTGCAAATCCAGCTGGTGGAATTGCATCGCTACCGTTAATAGTCATATCATAACCCTGATGCGCAGAGCTTTCTAATCTTAGGTTTACTACTTGTTTGCCGGTGTTATAAACTCTAAAAGCAGATTTAATTTTATCGCCCCAACAAATATCTCCAACATAAAGTGATTTTGGAAGAGTAATATCATATTTTTTTGTGTTTAAAGTATCTCTAGTTTCAACAGAAGGAATATCAATAGAAATATTAATTCCAATAGCCCAAGGCTGATGATTTGCAAATTTATCATTATGTGGAATAAATAAAGTATCTGAAAATGTAATTGATTTTGGAGATTTAAACCATAAAGTTACGGTAATAGAATCATCAGGTGAAATTCTATCAATCATATTATAAATACCAAAATATTTAAAAATATTTGTGTCTTTTCCATAAGATTTAAAAATATCCATAAACAACATTGCATCACCTTTGTTATATAAAGTGATTGTCTTGAATATCATTTCATTTGGACAAGCATTGATTAAATATGTAATGGTAGAATCACCGGAAATAATCGGTGATTTTATTTTTCTTAAAACATTGCAACTCGCCTGAGAAAGAATATGCTGAGGAATATAAGAATAATCATTATCCCAAATCCCACTTTCTGATTGATAACTAGACAAATAAATCAATGTATCTTTTGTTCTTATATCAAAATCTAAAGACCATTTATTTCCATTAATTTTTAATTTTTTAGTAACATCAATCCAATCTGTACTTTCCCATTTCAAAAGAACGTGAGGCTGAGTATTATTGCTAAAAGTTCCAGTTACTTGAGAAATTCTCTCGATAAAATTACTTGTATCAGATGTTGGTCCAAAGTAAGGAGTAGCAGCTACAGGATTAAAAACTCCAGTCATATTTGGGTTATTATATCTCAATCTTCCATAGCCAGCTCTTACTCCAGGCTTAACATTTAAAATATTATTATTATCTGCTAATTTAGAATTTAAATCAATAAAACCACCAGAACCGCCACCACCTTTGTCGCCACCACCACCACCACCATCTTTGCCATTAGCATTGAATGTGATTGATCTGACTAAATTTGCAGAAATTCTGATTGCTCCTCCAGCTCCTCCACCTTCGCCAGAACATCCACCAAAAGTATATTGAGGATTGCCACTTGCACCACCAGATCCTCCAGCTAATGGAATTCCCATTGGATTGCCGTGAGCTTTCCCACCATTCTTTGCGTTAACATCATAGCCAAATCCATCAGAGCCATAACCACCAGATCCTCCGACTTGATTTTGGCCAGAGCCACCACCAGCACCAAATTCGCCTGGGTTGGTATTGCAGTCTGTGTTAGGGTCGCAATCTTTTGCTGATTTTCCAAATGGATGGCCTGTTCCGCCACCTGCTGACTCATATATTCCACTTGTTGAGCGACCACCCAAAACTCCATTGAGCGAAGTTCCGCCAACAATTTTTCTTCCTTTATCATCTAAAGTTGTAGGCTGTTTACCCGTTCCATTTCCAATATTTCTACGATAACTCAATGAGTTATTGAATAAATTTGTTCCACCAGGACCGCCACCTGTAAAACCATCTCCACCACCACTTGAAGAATTAAGATCGCAATATTTTCCACCACCGCCGCCGCCGCCAGGACCGCCGTGAGCAGAATTGCCGTTCATTCCACCATCTACAGAAATAATAGTTGCAGTTCCACCAATAATGTTTCCTTTAGCTAATAAAACAAAAGGTAAATAAGCCTGATTACCATCGGCAATCAAATCGCAATCTTTTATTGAAACTGTATAAGTTCCATTTCCTAAAATCAATGAATCTACAATCATTGCTCCACGTTTGGATCGAATGCCAAGAGTACCTTCGCCTAAAATTCGTTCAGGTTTTCCAGCAACGTTACCCATTTGGAAAGGTTGAACTATGAAAAAAGTATCGATATTTGATAAATTGCCATTTATATATACTCCAATTGGAATTCGGTATTGAGGATTTAATAAATTCCAATTTGAAGAATTTGGATTTTCATTTGGATTAATAAAAGCTTGAGAGGAAACCATTCTTCCATCCCAAGAAACAACAAGAGGACCAAATGTTAGCCTTTTTTTATCAAGAACGTTTATGGCTTCTAATCTAATTGAGCTGAAAGGTCCATTATCAAAATAACCATCTGTACCAAAATTTCCTTTTTTGTCGTTAGGACCAATTACTTCAACATAAACGCCCATTCCAGGGGCACCAATGTCTGGCAAAATATAAGAAATTTCCTGAGAAAAAAGAGCTCCAATTTGTAAAAATAACAATATCAATAATTTTTTCATACTAACAATATCACCCAAGTGATTAATTAAAAATTTTAATAGTATAATAGACACAAAAACGAAAAAATATTATTTTTTTTAAGAAAAAAATCATAGTTTTGATTTTAGTTGAATTTAAAATTAGCAAAAAATGAAAAATGTAATTAATTGGCAAGAAATTATGTCCGATAGCTCACGCAAATGTATTGAGCACGCAAGCAGAATTTTAATAAAAAATCCCAAAGAAGTAACTAATTTAATAGAGCTTGGTTTTTCTGGTGTCCCACGATATTCGGGACGAGCAGTTAGAGCGATTTACTATGCATTGCAAGTTGATAATACATTATTCAAAAAAGAGCTTTCAAACTTAGTTTGGCGATACAAAGATTGCCCTGACGAATCGGTAGAATTTCATTTTATGGGGATATTCTATATGGCTGAATTACCAAAGAAGCAAAAAGAATTAGCAGAGCTAACTAATATTTGCTTTGCTGCTTTCGATAAAACTGTCCAAAGAATTGCAATCAAAGTTTATGCTGCAGAAACATTATTCAAAATTGCAAATAAATTCCCTGCAATGAAAAATGAGGTTATTAGTATATTGATGGCTCAATCCGAAGACGAACACGCTTCGCTAAAAATTACCTCTAAGCGAATTATAAAAGAACTAATGAAATCAAAGAAATAGACTATTTTAAATTTTCAAACGTTAAAATATGAATAATATTTTTATTATAAAAAGGAAAAAAATATGATCAAGAAAGTAATGGAAGATGCTATTAATGCTCAAGTAGCTAGAGAATTATATAGCTCAAATTTATATTTATCAATGGCAGGTTTTTACCATTCATTAAATTTAACTGGATTTGCAAACTGGATGAGAGTTCAGGCACAAGAAGAAATGGCTCACGCAATCAAATTATTTGATTATTTACTCGATAGAGGCGGTCACGCAATAATCAATGAAATTCCTGCTCCACCATCAGTTTGGGATAATCCATTAGCAGCTTTTGAAACTGCTTATGAACACGAACAAATGGTTACATCTTGGATAAACAACTTAGCCGATTTAGCAGTTAAAGAAGGCGACCACGCTACACATATTCTTTTAAATTGGTTTATTACCGAACAAGTAGAAGAAGAAGCATCAACTGGTGAAAAAGTTGAAAGAATTCGTATGGTTGAGGGTTCAAAAGCTGGATTATTTATGATTGACAATGAATTAAAAACCAGAATTTATACTCCACCACCACCAAACAAATAATGGAGAATTTATTTAATTATTTTGATTCGTTAGAAGAAGCAATAACTGTCGCGGATAAGGATGCTATTATTCTTTATATGAATAAAAAGTCTATTGCAACTTTTGAAAATGATGGCGGAGTTGAATTAATTGGCAAATCACTTTATGACTGCCATAATGAAAATTCTTGCCAAATTATCAGAGATATATTGAGTACAGGCAAATCCAATAGCTATACTATTGAGAAAAAGGGGAAGAAGAAGTTTATTCATCAAACTCCCTGGTACAAAAACAATGAAATTGCAGGAGTAATTGAGTTTTCTATAGTAATTCCATTTGAGATGCCACATTTCAAAAGGGATTAGTGATTTGTTTGGACTTTGCAATTGATGTGGAATCTAAGCTCTGAAACAAAGACACCATTACACCCAAACCTCCTTGAAGATAAATAAAAAAAAGAGCCATAAATCATGAACAACACCCTAAAAGTAAGACAAAAAACTTTTGGGGTGTTTTTTTATGTCGTCTTTTTTTATCTTTTCCTTGTACCAAATGTTATTACAACTAACCCACCCAACGATAGAGTATATCCGATAATACTTAATATTGACTTATACTCAAGGAAATTTGGAATAATCAATTTAACAATCATTATTCCTATTATTGAAGTACTAACTCCAATAATCCAAAACTTTTTATCTTTAAAGAAGTTCATATTTTTTAATCACCTTTTTTGAATCTTCTTTTAACTGGTACTTTAAATTTAAATTCAATATTTTTAGTAGCAGCCAAAATTTCTTTTCTAATTTTTTCTTTTATCATTTCCTCGAGTGCCGGATTTTGCTTAATCGAGCCTCGAAGGAGTTTATAATTATTTTTATCGAAATCTGCATTTCTGATTAATAGATCTTCGATTGCTTTGTCCCTGCATTGCTCGGAGCAAAATCCATAGTGTTTTTTATATTCATCTGGCTTTGCTGTAAAATGAGATTGGCAATCAGCATAACGGCAGTTAAAATAGTCTTCTGCAGGCAAATCTGAATAATATGATTTACTGATTACTGTATGAGTATTTTCACTTCCAACATAAGTTGAGATTCTGTCATCGAATGTATAAAGATTTCCTAACCAATTTCCATCGTCAAATGTATTCACATATTTTATTACTCCACCATCGAGTTGCCTAACTCCTTTTAATCCAGAATTTTCGAGCAATGCGCCAAGTTTTTCGCAGCGAATTCCGCCAGTGCAGTACATTATCACTTCTTTTTCAGCAAACTCCGCTTTATAATCTTTCAATTTGTCCATTACTTCTTTAAAAGTATCAGTTGCAGCAGGAATAGCAGTTTTAAAATGTCCAAGTTCATATTCGTAATCGTTTCGCATATCGAGTATTACATAATCATCTGGATTGGAATCCATCACTTCTTTAAATTCGTCAATTGACATTTTGAAGGTTGATTTTGCAATTTCAGATGACTTATATATTTCACCCATTGCGACAATTTCATTGCGGTATTTTACAATCATTTTTGGAAATTTATGACATTCAATTGGAGTTGCTTTTGTATCAATATCTTGAATATTTTTAAAATGCTCTGAAGCATCTAAAAACAATCTATAAGCTTTTTCTTGACCAGTATTGCAGGATATCTGTGCATTAATGCCTTCTTCCCCAATATAAATTCTACCTTTCATTCCAATATCGCTGCAAAATTGCTTATGATCTTTCACTACATCGATTGGATTAGCTATATCTACAAATTTATAAAATGTTATTAATCTATATTCAGTTTCTTTTATCATTCTTCTTTAATAATTTTTTTCAATATAAATCTATTTTTTTACCCAATAATTATAAGTTTCATCTAATACTTCTGGACTTAGTTGAGGTGTGTCATAAAGCCCTGCAAGAGTTCTCTGACGCATTGCTTCATAAGCTGAAACAGCACAAGCCACAGAGATATTCAAGCTTTGAGTCATTCCCACCTGAGGAATAATAAAATTTCCATCTGACAAGCTAAGAGCTTCTTCGGTCAATCCTTTGTGTTCATTTCCAAAGACTAATGCAACTGGTTGAGTCAAATCCAAATCATAGAGTGATTTGCTTTCAGTTCCCAAATGTGTTGTAAAAATCTTTTTCCCTTCTGATTTTAATTTCTCATAGCAAGATTCAATAGAATCAAATAAAAGATAATTTACCCATTTTCTTGCATTTCCTGAGCTTTTTTTCCCCATCTTTTTTGGGAATTCCTGTCCACTATGATAAACAAGGCAAACCTTAAAAATGCCTACACAATCAGCAGTTCTTAAAACAGCAGCAACATTATGTGGGTCATGAACATTTTCGAGTACTAATGTTAAATTTGGTTGTCTTTTTTCGAGTACATTCCTTACTTTAAGCTTTCTTCTGTCTGTGCGTTCGTATTCTTTTAAAAATTCTTTAATCATAAATAATAAAAAGACACGAAAATGGCTTATTAATTTTATTTTTGGAGAGATATTTCATCCTTTAGATTAATTGATATTTATAATTAGTTCAAGTAAAGATTTTATTTTATTGTAAGGTACTTTTCATAATAGATTAATTGTCAATATAAAAAATAATATATTCTTTAAAACGTAATTTTATTATGACTAATGATGAACATATTGAATATTGGCTTAAATCATTTCAGTAAAATAAAGGAATTATATAAATGGTTAATATCCCAAATAGCGTCATTGAAAAAATTAATAGATTTCTCGAACTATTAAAGGAAAACCATATTTCTATTCAGAAGTCATATCTTTATGGATCTTATGCTAATGGCACCTATAATGAATGGAGCGATATTGATTTAGCGATTATATCAGATGATTTTTCTGGAAATTCTTTTTTAGATAAGGTAAATTTAATTGATATTATTTTTCAATCTGGCAAAGATATTTCTCCAATGCCTTTCAAGTCTGAAGATTTTGAAAATAGTCCTTTTGCTAGAGACGAAATCTTAAAAAAAGGTATCAAAATTTCCTAAACCCTTACTTTTGTAATCTTAAATATTTATTTATCCTTTATCTTATAACAAATCTCCACTTATATTCGTAATACTTTTTTAATAAATTTGTATTTATGATAGATTATGAAGATTTTAGTATTTATTATTGCACTTTTTGCTTATAGCTCTCTTTATTCATTGGAATATACTGACAAAACTCCCAATTTATTTATTGATTGCAATGGTTGCGATGAAAATTTCTTTAGAGAAAAAATAAAATTCGTAAATTTTGTTAGAGATAGAGCGGATGCTGATATCTATGTAATGTTGAATTATCAGATGACTGGCTCTGGAGGGAAGAAGTATTTCCTGGACTTTGTTGGTTATAATCAATTTAATGGATTAAACGATACTATTGTTTATACAATTCCTAATAGCACAACAGAAGACTTCAGAAGAAATAAAATTACAGAAAAAATCAATCTTGGATTAGTACGATATTTAATGAAAACACAATTCGCCGACAGTTTAAATCTTAACTTTGCAACCAATACAACTGAGTCCGAAAAGAAAAAAGAAATCAATGACCCTTGGGATTATTGGGTATTTAGTGCAGACTTGAACTCATACTTTAGTGGTGAAAAAACTAGTAACTCACTTTCTGCTTATAGCTCACTTTCTGCCGACAGAGTAACAGACGATTGGAAGTTCTCATTAGGATTGAATTTCAACTATAGCGAAAGCAATTATTTATATGATGATATTAATTACCTTACTTTAACTAAATCAAGGTCTGCAGATGCTTCAGCAATAAAATCCTTGGGAAATAATTTTTCTGCTGGAGTTTGGTCATCATATAGCCAAAGTACTTACTCAAATATTCTAAATTCGATTAACGCTAGTGTTGGTGGAGAATACAGCATTCTTCCATATTCCGAATCAAATAGAGCAGCTATTAAATTGCAATACAAAGTTAGCAATAGATATTATCAATATGAAGAAGAAACAATTTATTTAAAATCAAGTGAATATGTTCTTAGTAATAATTTGAGTTTTTTATCTAATTTCAAACAAAACTGGGGAAATATATACGCTTCTGTTTCTTGGAGTAATTTTCTAAATGATTTCGATAAAAATCGCTTTGATGCCTATACCAATTTTTCAGTAAATTTATTCAAAGGATTTAATCTTAATTTCAATTTGTATTATTCTTCTATCCACGACCAAATTTCATTGCGCAGAGCCGGCACAAGCGTTGAAGATCTTTTATTGAAACGCAAGCAATTGGGAACTCAATATTCTTATGGTGGAAGTTTTGGAGTAAGCTATTCATTCGGCTCAATGTACAGTAATTTTGTGAACACGAGATTTTAAAAAAAGAGGTTGTCTCAAAAGTCAAGATAAAACTTGCTTCGTCATTCTGAGCGTAGCGAAGAATCCAGTAAATCAACGACTTACGAAATTCCTGGATTTCTCACTTCGTTCGAAATGACACTTTTGAGACAACCTCTCTACTAATATCAATTCTACCATCAATTTTCCCCTCCTTTTATAAGGAGGGGTGGCAAAACGTGTATTCATACACGTTTTGACGGGGTGGTCACTTTTAATACCAATATTTTCAAACGTAGATTCCTGCTTTCGCAGGAATGACAAAATTTAAAAGACACACCCCCTGACCCCCCTCTTGATAGAGGGGGAATTAAGAGAGATGCCGCATCAAGTGCGGCATGACATACCAATTAATTCTTCACTTCGACATTAATTATTCAATATTCGTTAGTCGATAATTTCTTCTCTTTAAGTCCCTCCATTAATGGGGAGGGATTTTGGGTGGGGTGTGACCTGGGCGTTTTTTTCAAACGTAGATGAAGCATCAAGTGCGGCATGACTTCACGAAAATGTTTAATGCGATTCTTCGCTTTGATCAGAATGACGGCAAAAAAAATACATTTTCTTTATTTCTTTTTTGGCTTTCCATTTCTATCTAATCCCTGTTTGTCGTATCCTTGGCGGTCATAACCTTTTGCGTCATAGCCTGTTCTATCGTAACCACTTCTATCGTATCCTTGCTTATTATATCCCTGTTTATCGTATCCGTTTTTATCAAAACCTTGTTTATTATATCCTAATTTGTCGTAATCATCACGGTCATATCCTTCGCGGTCATAACCCATTTTATCGAAGCCGTGGCGATTTATTCCATATTTATTGAAGCCTTCGCGGTCGAATCCACCTTCATTGAATCCAAATCGATTGAAGCCGAAGAAATCATAACCATAGTGATTGAAATAAGTGCTAGTTCCTTTGAAAATATGCGCATTATTCCATCCGAATTTATCAAATCCAGCTGCATCATAGCCGTACTTGTCATATCCTTCTAAATTATATCCACTTCTATCAAAGCCATATTTATTGAAGCCTAAAGTATTATATCCATCTTTGCCATAACCACTTCTATCAAAGCCATATTGATTAAATCCTTCGCGGTCAAATCCTGTTTTGTCAAATCCATCGGTATTGAAACCGTCCTTTCCATAGCCAGTTTTATCATATCCATAGGAATTAAAACCAGTAATATCATATCCATCAGGATTAAATTTGGTTTTGGTGGTTTTATTGATTTTTTCTTTATTCCAGCCTATCTGATTGAACCCTTCAGAATCATAACCATAAAAATCAAATCCTTCGGAGTTAAGTTTTGTCTGGGTGAATTTATTTATACCAGATTGGTTCCATCCCTGCTTGTTGTATCCTTCCAAATCATAGCCAAATTTGTCATAACCATATTTATTATAACCTTTTTGGTTATATCCTTCGATGTCATAGCCTTCTTGGTCAAATCTGGAATTTGTAACAGAGTGCATTCCGTCTGAATAAAATCCTCTTGTATTTATGGATTTACAGGATGCGACAATTAAGCCAATAAGCAT
>CAIWET010000613.1 GCA_903911805.1 uncultured Ignavibacteria bacterium
AATGACCACGATCAAATTGAAGCAACCGAATCTTATTATTACTCAAAAGATAAAAGTATTAAAAGAATTCAATCACTTGAGAAAATTGACAATAGTAATCATATTGTAACTTCATTTTTAGAAAACAATGATTGTACTTTAGATGTTATAAATGATTTTTTTGAAGATATTCAATTTTCTGAATTCAAGGATAATATAAAGAATCAAGTTTTAGAATTTTATAAATCTAAATATCAGAAAGATTCGTTTCTGAAATTATTGAATTCGATATTTTCTGATTTTGGAGTACTTTTTTTAAGTGCAAATGAATTAAGGAATAATGGCATTTTTAAAGACTTAGTATTGAAAGAAATTGAATTTTTTATTGAATCTAATGCCTGTATTAATACTGCAAATGAATATTTGAAAAATAATCATTATTCATTACAAGCAGATTCTGAAGGCATAAAATTATTTTATCATCAAGAGCAAACCAGAAGTAAGATTATTTATCAAGATGGAAAATTTAAAATTGGAGATGAATATTTTAATTTAAGTGAATTAAAGATGTTTATCGAAGACCAACCAGAACGCTTTTCACCAAATGTATTTTTAAGATGTATATTTCAAGACAGCATATTGCCAGATCTTTCATATATAGCTGGTCCTGGAGAAATAAGTTATTGGGCTCAAACCAAAGAATTATTCCAATTTTTTGGAGTAAATATGTCTCAAATTCATACTAGACATTCATTTACTTTAATAAATTCTAAAATAGAAAAGCTGATTTCTAAAGTAAATAAAAATTTAGAATATTTCTATAAGAAATTTGTATTAATTGAAAGTGAGTTAAAGGAAAATCATCATTTGTCAAATTTGGACGAATTATTTATTAATTCCAAAAGCAATTTACAAGAATTATTTGATAATATAAAATTACAAGGTATTAAAATTGATAAGACTCTTGAACAAACTGTTTTAGGCACATATCAAAAGTCTTTGAATTTCATAGAAATATTAGAGAAAAAATTTGAATCTGCTAATCATAAATTACATAACGACGAAAATCAAAAATATAAAGAAATATCTAACTTTGTATTTCCAAATAATAAACTTCAAGAAAGAGTATTTAACATAGTTTCAATACTATCTTTATTGGGTTATGAGAATGTTAAAAACCTTATTAATGAAATTCTCACTTATGATAATTTTAAACACCAAATTATCAAAATAGACTAATTCTCTTTTTGAACTTTCTCCAAATATTTACGGATTAGCTCTTCATAATCTTTTGTATATTGAGCATTTAACGACTTGATTAAATCCTGATATTTGTTGTCTTTTCCAGATAATTTATCAAAATCAAGGGCATTAGGAGAGTTTCTTCTATATTCTTTACCTGTTTTAGATTCTCTATTCTTTTCGTAATCTCTCTCGTTTAAAGCTCTTGAATAATCCAATAATCTAGAAAGAATTTTTTCCTGGCGTTTCATAGTTTCAGGAGTAATATGATTGTTTTTCAAATCAGTCATTACTTCTTGCATATCTTTATTCAATTTATCCAAATCTCCAAAAGGAAGTTTATTTCCACCTTCAGCTTTTTTCTGATCTTTCATAATTTCTTCTAAACCTTTTTGGGCTTGTCCTTGCTGATTTTGCAATTTTCCCATTTGAGATCTCATTTCTTGATTCATTTGTCCGCCACCTTGCATCATTTGTTGCATTGCTTGATTAATGCCATTCTGTTGATTAGCAAGCTGTTGCATTTGTTCTTGAGTACTCATCCCACTTGATGGTTTACTACCGCTTCCACCAGGATTGTCACAAGAACCATTGCTCTGTTTATTCTTCATCTGAGATACAGCATCTTGCATTGACTTGATAGCATCATTCATCCATGACATTGCTTGCTGTTGGTTATTAGCAGAACCAGATGGATTTCGTTCAGACATATTATTCAGAGCACTATTCATCTGTTTCATTGCGTCTCCCAGGTCTTTTGCCATTTCAGGAGTAACAGACATCGATTTTTCTGATAAATCCATTAAATTATTTGCAGCATTCATCATTGATTGATTCAAGTCAGCTTGCATCTCAGTTAATTCAGGAAACTTAGTAGAATTATAATCCAATGAACTAGTTTTATCTTTTAAATCTTCTTGTTTTTCAGATAGAGAAAGCATATCATTAACAGCTTTTTGCATCTTTTTAATTTCTTCTTTAGCTTGATCTTTTTGCATTTTCTTTTTCATCTGAGCTAAAGAATTCTTTAGGTTTTGCATTTTCTTTTGAGCATTTTTCTGACTTTTTTGGGCTGCATTTAAATCACCTTTTTCAGTTGATTTTTGTGCGTCTTGCATTTCTTGCTTTGTTTGCTCGGAATTTAATTCCTGTTCAGCTTTCTTTAGATCTTCTAAAGGCATATCTTTGCCAATATCTTGCATTAATTTTTCAAGTTCCTTCATTTCTTTTGGGATATTTTTAATATCCTCTTGAAGGTTCTTTTGTTGTTTCTGCATTTCGGCTAATTTATTTTTGTCATTTGGATTAGTATTATCCATTTGTTTGTTCAATTCTTCAAGTTTTTTATCAGCTTCGTCAGCACGTTTTGTTAATGCATCAATTTTTTGTTCTGCTTGCATTCTCTTGAGAAGTTTCATTGTTCTTTCAATGGATTTTTTGAATTGCTCTTCATCAAATTTATAATCTTTCATCATCTTTTGCATTTGCTCAGGTGAAGTTTGCTTCATCATTTGATTCATTTTTTCCTGTAATTTTTTCAATTCAGGAGAATCCATTTCTTTCATCATTTTTTGCAATTCTTTGTATTTCTCTAATGTTTCAGGTGATAATGCTTTATTTTCTTCAAGCTTATCAGTCATTTCATTTAGACTTTTTTGCAAATCTTGCATTTTTTTATTTACAGCATCTTGCTTTTTTACAGCATCATCAAGTTTTTTCTTTTCTTTCCAGTCAAGTTCTTTTTTAGTGTTTTTCTTTAAAAGTTCTTTGTTAACTTCGTCAACATCTTTTTTAATTTCTTCAGCTTGTTTTAAAACATTTTTTAATTCATTCTCTATATTTTTCTGTTCTTCATCAACATTATTTAAAACTTCATCAAGGGAAGGTAATCTCAATAAGAGTGATTTTGTCTTTGCAGTTTTTGGACCTGTAATGATATCATTATCAGCAACTTCAAAGAAAAACTCATATTTATCAGCAGGAGAAATATTAATTTTATTCAAATCCCAAATGTAACTTATTTCCTGATAAATATCTTTTGTTGTTAAAGGTAAATCTACAACTTCATATTTTTCCTGTGGTGTTGCAAATTTCGAATCTATTAATCTATAATATAATTTTAAACTTGAAAATCCATAATCATCATTAATATTCAACTCAACTGGCAATTTTGCTTGGTCATTCAATTGAACATCCATTGAAGGAGATAATAGTTCTATTTGAGGATACGAATCATTTGTAATAATGCATGAGTATTTAATAGGATCAGTATTTTTAATTCCATCAATATCAGTAATCGAAATATAATAAGTTCCATTTTGATTTAAGTTAAAACCACCGCTTATTTTATTATTCGTAACATTCAGATTATAAAAAATGGTATCTTGTTTCGCTTTTGATGTATCTTCAGTCATAATGGCTGGTAGAAACACAAGTTTAGCATCTCTGAGGGATTTGTTGGTCATTATGCTAAAGTCGGTTCTACTGCCCTTTAAAGCTGTTAAATCGGCACTCTGCACGTCGAATTTTTTTGAAGGAATTCGAGTATATGCTGGAAAATTCAAATTGCCACTAATTGCTTTGATTAGCGGTTTTTCGATCACATTAATTTTTATTTCTTCAGTTTTTATTTCTTCAGTCAACCATTTTGCTGAACCATAAACTATAAGAGAATTCTTGATTGATTGAATTTTGTATGTGTATGTGTTATTCGAATCAATCTTAATATTGATTTTTTCTTCAGTTGATTGATTATTTTCTTTTAAAATTAAATTAATACTTTCAGGTGCTTTTCCTTTTGTTCTTATAATAATTTCTGCTGGGTCACCTCTTAAAATGAACATTTCTGCTTTATCAATAATTAATTGATAGGGTGGAGGCGGTAGAAAAGATTTATCGTGATTGATAATTCTATAAAATGCAAAACCTAAACTATTTGAAAACAAAAAGAAAATAATAGCTGTTAATGATAATGTCGAAAGGAAAAATAGAATTGATTTATTGGTCTTTTTCTTGTCAATTATCACTTCAAAATTTAAATTATTAGATAAATTAAAAGTCTTACTAAATTCAGCAATGGCAAGATCTTGTGAAATTCCTTTATCGTGAGCTTTTAATAATTGAATTGCGTTAAGTAATTTATCTTTAATATCAGAATAGAATTCCCCTATTTTTAAAGCATAATATTTTATATAATCTATTTTCTTAATAGATAAATATTTCAAATAGTTTCTAATAATAGTGAAAGTAAAAATTCCTGAA
>CAIWET010000614.1 GCA_903911805.1 uncultured Ignavibacteria bacterium
ATTAAGAGGGTTTTATATTCATTTATTTAATTTAGGTTTATATGCAAAAGAATCAAAGTACCTCAGGTTCGGACTTTCAATCCGATTCCGACCAATTGATCACCAATACCGGTGAATCATTCAGAGACAGAATCGCAACAATTGATAAAGATGGCAAGCGAATTTTTGTTTGCCCAACAAAACCGAAAGGAAAGTTCCACAATCAGCGTTTAGTTGTCGGTTATATTTTATTAGCAATTTTATTTGCTTTCCCTCATATCAAAGTGAATGGTAATCCTATCTTTTTATTCAATGTATTCGAAAGAAAATTCATTCTTTTTGGCTTGCCATTTTGGACACAGGATTTTTATATATTTGCTTTGATATTTATCTCTATTTTAATATTCGTAGTATTATTTACAGCCATATTTGGTCGAATATGGTGTGGATGGGCTTGCCCACAGACCGTTGTTATGGAGTTAGTTATCCGAAAAATTGAATTTTGGTTCGAAGGAAGTGGTAACGCTCAAAGAAAATTTAGAGAATCTCCATTAACTATTTCAAAAATAATTAAATTGATTGGAAAACATTTAATTTTTATTTTTGTTGCTTTTAATTTAAATCTTGCCTTATTTTCATATATTGTTGGTGTTGATAATCTTTGGCTTTTTGTAAAAGCACCTTGGACAACTCCTCCAACTTTATATGGAATGTTTGCAGTTTCATTAGCATTTTGGTTTGTTTATGGTAAATTTAGGGAACAAGCTTGTATTTATGTTTGTCCTTATGGTAGGTTGCAATCTGTTTTATTAGATAAAAATTCTATTGTAATTAATTATGATTACGTTAGAGGTGAACCTAGAACTAAATTATCAAAAACAAGTTCAAATGAAAATAAAGGAGACTGTATTGATTGTGGCAATTGCGTAAGAGTTTGCCCAACAGGTATTGATATTAGAAATGGTATTCAATTAGAATGTGTTAATTGTACTGCTTGTATTGATTCCTGTGATGAAATAATGGAAAAAATAAATAAACCGAAAGGTTTAATTAGATATGCTTCAATAAATAATATTGAAAATGGAGTAAAATTTAAAGTTACTCCCAGAATAATTTTATATTCAATAGTTTTAACTGTTTTATTATCATTAGTAACATTTTTTACTACTATGAGAGAAGATGTTGAAGCTACTCTTTTAAGAGCAAAAGGACAAATTTTCCAAGAGTATGATAAAGATCATATATCAAATTTATTTACAGCAAAAATAGTAAATAAAACTAACTTTGATTATGACTTAGAAATTCACGTAAAAGACCTTCCAGCTCAAATAAAGTTAATTGGAAAAGATAAATTAGTAATTAAAAAAGATGGTTTTTCTGAAGCAACCTTCTTTATTATTTTACCAAAATCAAGTATAACTAAACCTAATATGGAAATTAAAGTTGAATTTTTGAATAATGGTAACGTATTAAGAACTTCAAAAACTACTTTTTCTGCTCCTATGCCAGGAGAGCATAATTTGCAGCATAAAGAAACAGATGAAGAAAAACATAATAAGGCTGAAAAAGAAGAACATAATAAATCAGAACACGAAAAACATGACAAACATTAATAAAAGGTATAGATATGAAATTTAAATTTCACTGGGGATGGGGAGTTGGAATAGTTTATTCAACTTTTGTGGTAATATTTTTAGGAATTCTTTTATGGTCAACTCAACTTAAATTTGATTTAGAAGATAAAGATTATTATCAAAAGGAATTAAGTTACCAAAAACAAATTGATAAAATTCAGAGAACTCAAAATCTACCAGAAAAAATCAAAATTGAGATAATAGATTCTAAATTAGTAATTAAATTTCCAGATTTTAATGGAAAAGGACTTACTGGAAAAATTAATTTTTATAGACCATCAGATTCGAAATTAGATTTTGAAAATTCTATTATTGTTAATCCCAATAGAGAAATGATATTACCAACTAGTCAATTAACTCAAGGGCTTTGGAAATTGAAAATAAATTTTTCTGTTGATGGTATTGAATATTATCAAGAAGAAGCATTAAAGGTATAGTGATGGAAATTTATGCCGGTTTTATATTAGGATTTCTCGGAAGTTTGCACTGCCTCGGTATGTGTGGACCTTTGATAATTGCCTTACCCGGTAGATCTGAGAACACTTTAGATTCAATTATTGAAAATTTATTATATAATTTTGGAAGAATCTTTACTTATTCAACATTAGGGGGAATTTTTGGATACCTTGGATCAAGTTTACCTTTAGCAGGATATCAAACAAAAGTTTCATTAGCTTTAGGAATAATTATATTAGTAGTTTACTTTTCTAAAGGGAAGCTTTCAAAATATACAAGTAAGATTTCAATAATTAATAAAATTTCTTTAAAATTTAGATTTTTGTTTGGAAGAACAATACAAGGTCAGGGTAAACTAAACAAAGTAATAATTGGAATATTCAATGGATTATTACCTTGTGGTTTAGTATATGTAGCATTAGCAAGTTCAATAGCTTTTGCTGACTTTTATAAAGGAAGTATGTATATGCTTCTTTTTGGATTAGGTACATTACCAATGATGTTTAGTATTTACTTTATGAGATCTTTGGTTGGTGCTAAATTCAAACAAAAACTAAATAAAGTTGTTCCTGCAGCTGTATTAATTTTGTCAACTTTATTGATTTTAAGAGGGCTTTCTCTTGGAATTCCAATGCTTAGTCCTACAATGCCAATAAAAGTCGAAACTATGGAAGAATTGAAAAAGAATGGCGACAAAGAACTAGCACCTTGTTGTAGATAACAACTTATGGTTATAAATATTGGTTTATATTGTTTTAAGTCAATAAATATAGAAATTTATGTAAAATTAGTTGAAAAAAAGTAATTTTACATACTTGATAAATACTAAAAATTGAGTATTTTTGTATTAATAGTGTATTTTATAAAAAAGATAATTAAGTAATTTTAGGTTAAATTAGCGATAGGCAGAACGTGAAAAAATCAAAACTCGATCACGCACTTAAAATAAGGCTGCCAATTACCGTATTGGTAATATTAATCACTTATGCTGTTACATTTTTTGTGTCAAGAGCAGAAAGAGATGGAATCGGTTATACACCGGAGCAACCAATTAAATTTTCCCATCAGCTTCACGCTGGGAAAATGACTATTGATTGTAAATATTGCCATACAGAAGTTGACAAGTCAAGACATGCTGGTATCCCTGCAACGGATATTTGTATGAATTGCCACACTGTAGCCAGAAAGACTAAACCGGAAATTCAAAAACTTGTGAAATTCTATGAAGGTAATCAGCCGATTCCTTGGAAGAGAATACACAAAGTTCCGGATTATGCTTATTTCAATCATAGCGTTCATGTTAATAAAGGTATGCAATGCCGACATTGTCATGAGGATGTTGCTTCTATGGATGTTGTTGGGCAAAAACATTCATTTACTATGGGCAGTTGTTTAAATTGTCATAGAAATCCAAAAGAAAAAATGCCTGACTTATTTGTTGATTCAGCAAAAGTCAAAATTAAGAATGGTCCCGAAAACTGTAATGCTTGTCATCGTTAAGGAGGATTTTATGAAAGATACAAAAAGAAAATTTATGAAATCCATTGGGATTAGCGCACTTGCCACTGCAGTATTATCTGTTATTCCTTTTAAGAAAAGTCTTAATGAGGTAAAAATTAATACTATTGATAAAAATGAGACCATTTCTATTCATCCATCTGCTGTTAAACGAAATAAGTGAGGTAAAGATAAATGAATAATAATAAAGACTTAATTAATTTGAATGACGATTTAGAGCCAAAAATTCCTATGGAATTCAAAGAAGGGGTTACTGATGATTTTTCAGTTGAAGAATTATCACCTGTTTCCAGAAGAAAATTTATGGCTTTAGTTGGAGCATCTACTGCGTTTGCTGCTGTTAGTTGTTCAGATTATAGAGATAAAAAAGAAGTTGTACCTTATAATAAAAAGCCAGAAGAAGTAACATTGGGAAGACCTAATTTTTATGCTTCTACTTGTACTGCTTGTGCTTTAAATTGCGGTATACTTATTAAAACTAGAGAAGGAAGACCTATAAAAGTTGATGGTAATCCTGATCATCCAATTAGCTTAGGTAAAACTTGTTCAATCGGACAAGCAAATATACTTAATCTTTATGATCCATCAAGAATTAAATCGCCTATTAAAATTAATAAAAGTGATGAATTCTTTTTATTCAAAAAAGATGTTATCGAAGAAAAATGGAATGTAATAGATAAAGAAATTACTGATTTATTAAAAAAAGCAACTTCTGAAAATAAAGAAATCGCAATAATTTCTGAACCAATCACATCTCCAACTGCTTTTAGACTTTTTGAAGATTTTAAAGTAAAATACCCAACTGTGAAATTTTATTTTATCGATTTATTCGATGAAAACAACAAAAAGAACGCTTGGGTTAAATCTTTTGGCGATATTCCAATGTCTCCATTAAATTATAAAGATGCAAAAATTATCGTAACTTTAGAAGCTGATGTTTTAGGAAGAGAATGTAATTTCTTAGAAAATTCCGGAGAAATTATTTCAAATAGAAATGCTGAAAAGCACGAAGAATTTAATAGAATTTATGCTGTTGAAGCAGGAATGTCTTTAACAGGAATGAATTCTGATTATAGAATCAGATTAAACCCTGCTCAGCAATTAGCTTTTGTTTTAAGCTTAGTTAATGAATTAGGTTTGCAGAAAAAAGCTTTTAATCTTCCTGGAAATGTTGAAAATGGAGTTAAAGGATATTCTTTAGACAAATTTGCTGCAGATAATAAAGTTGATTTGAAAACTTTGAAAAATTTAGCTTTTGATTTAGCTAAAAACAAAGGGAAATCAATTTTAGTTGCTGGTAAATCTTTACCTGAAGAAGTTCATATTGCTGTTAATATGTTGAATTCACTATTAGATAATAAATCAATTTATAAGTCAAGTACTTTTGTTAATTATTATCCAAAATCTTCAAAATCAGAATTTGAATCATTAATTAGCAAAATGAATTCAAAACAAATTGGTGTATTAATTCAATTTGATGCAAATCCTGCATATTTATTATCTTCAGAATATGGATATGAAGCAGCTTCTAAAAATGTTGATAATATAATATCATTAACTGAATCTCAGAATGAATCTTCAAGACTTAGCTCTTATGTATTGCCAATCAATCATAATTTTGAAGCATGGGGAGATTATCAAACAAGAACTGGAAGTATTTCATTACAACAACCAGTTATTGCTCCAATAAATAATACTCGTCAAAAAGAAGCAGTATTGTTAAATTGGATGCAAGAAAAACCTGAAGAATATAAAGAAGATATATACCACAAATATTTAATGGCAAGATGGGAAAAAGAAGTATTTACTACTGTTTCTCCAGCAACTGACTTTAATTCATTCTGGTATGGTTCTTTACACGATGGAATTGCATTATTAAAAGATAATTCAACTCCTAATTTATCATTCAATTTTAATGCATTCAATCCAACCTCAACTTTAGCTGCTAATGGCTATACAGTTGTAATTTCTAAAAATTATTTCTTAAGAGATGGAAAATATGCAACTAATGGTTGGTTACAAGAATTACCTCATCCAGTAACAAAAATTACTTGGGATAATTACGCTGCAATGTCATTATCTACATCTAATGAATTAGGTGTAAAAATGAATGATTTAGTAGAAGTTTCTGCAAATGGCAAGAAAGTTACTTTACCAGTTTTAGTACAACCAGGTATTCCTGAAAAATTAATTGATGTTGAATTAGGCTATGGTAGAACTCATGCAAATGAAGTTGCTAATAATGTTGGTGTTAATCTAATCGATTTTATTGGAAAAGATTATAAATCAAAATTCATTAGAACTGATGCCACTGTTACTCCAATTCCAGGACATTATCAATTAGCATCTACTCAGGAACACCATATGCTAACTGAGAAGTTTGTAAAAGATCTTCATTTGGAAAGAGGAATTATCAGAGAAACTACTTTAGATGAATATATTGAAGATCCTAAAAAACTTAAAGAACACGGCGAAGATAAACCTCATTTTAGCATTATTGATAGAGTTAAATATCCAGGTGTTAAATGGGCAATGGCAATCGATTTGAATAAATGTACTGGTTGTTCAATGTGTGCTATAGCTTGTAATGTTGAAAATAATATTCCAGTTGTTGGTAAAGAACAAGTTATCAAAGGAAGAGAAATGTCTTGGATGAGATTAGACAGATATTACTCTGGAACTGATGAAGACCCAATCGTTAGCCAACAACCTCAATTATGTCAACATTGCGATAATGCACCTTGCGAAAACGTATGTCCAGTTGTTGCTACAACTCATAGTCCTGATGGATTAAATCAAATGACTTATAATAGATGTGTTGGAACAAGATATTGTGCTAACAACTGTCCATTTAAAGTTAGAAGATATAATTTCTTTGACTTTAGAGAACAATTTGCTAAAGGATATTATGAAAAAGATTCACTGAAACCACTTTATAATCCTGAAGTAACTGTTAGAAGCAGAGGCGTTATGGAAAAATGTACTTTCTGCGTTCAGAATATTATGGATGCAAGATCAGAAGCTACTAAAAATGGTAAAGATTTTGATGGTACTGGAGTTAAAACAGCTTGTCAAATTTCTTGTCCAACTGAAGCAATTGTATTTGGTAATATGAATGATCCAAATTCAGCTGTTTCAAAACAAATAGGTAATACAAGAAATTATACTATATTAGAAGAAATTAACGTTAAACCAAATATTAATTATTTGGCAAAATTAAGAAATACAGTTAAGAAGGAGGAAGTATAGTGGATAAAGATTATTCAAAAGAATTATCAGTAATTGAAGGCAAACCCTCCTTAGCTACAATTACACACGACATTTCAGTACCAATGGAGACTATGCCTAATAAGGCATTCTATATAGCTCTATCAGTTACTCTAACATTTTTAGGTATAGGTGCTTTTTGTCTAATATTAACATTTATCTATGGTATCGGTCTTTGGGGAAATAATAACCCAGTTGGTTGGGCTTTTGATATTGTTAATTTCGTGTTCTGGATTGGTATTGGACACGCAGGAACTTTAATTTCTGCTATTTTATTCCTTTTCAGACAAAAATGGAGAACAGGTATAGCTCGCTTTGCTGAAGCGATGACAATATTTGCTGTTATGACTGCAGGTTTATTCCCTCTTATTCACGTAGGTCGTCCTTGGTTAGATGGTTATTTATTACCTCATCCAAATCAACACGGATTATGGGTTAACTTTACATCACCATTATTATGGGACGTATTTGCAGTATCAACATACGCAACAGTTTCATTGATATTCTGGTATGTTGGTTTAATTCCTGATTTTGCTACTTTAAGAGATAGAACAACAAATAATATTAAAAAACTTATTTATTCTGTTTTAAGTTTTGGTTGGAGACATTCAAACAGACATTGGCAACATTATGAAATGGTATATTTAATCTTAGCTGGTTTTGCTACACCACTTGTGTTGTCAGTTCATACAATCGTATCATTTGACTTTGCTGTATCAATCCTTCCTGGATGGCATACAACAATTTTCCCACCATATTTCGTAGCAGGTGCTGTATTCTCAGGATTTGCAATGGTTCAAAATGCATTAATATTTATTCGTAAAGTATTTAAATTAGAGTATATTATTACTTTAGATACTTTAGAAAAAATGAATAAAATCATGCTTTTAACTGGTACAATAGTTGGTTATGCTTATGGTATGGAATTCTTTATTGCTTGGTATTCTGGCAATCCATTAGAATTATTTACATTCGTTAATAGAGCATTTGGTGATTATGCTTGGGCATATTGGATTATGATGACTTGTAACGTATTTTCACCACAGTTATTCTGGTTCAAAAAATTACGTAGAAGCATACCTTTTATGTTTGTTGTTGCAATTTTTGTAAACGTTGGTATGTGGTTCGAAAGATTTGTAATCATTGTTACATCTCTATCACGTGACTTTTTACCATCAAGTTGGGCATATTACAAACCAACACTTATTGATGGTGGAATTTTACTCGGATCATTTGGTTTATTCTTCACTTTAGTATTATTATTTACTAAAGCAATGCCTGTAATTTCTATCGCAGAAGTTAAAGCTGTTGTTGACGGATCTCAACCAACTCATCACGGAGGGCACGAATAATGAGTAAAAATTTATTTGCAGTTGCAGGATTATTTAATACTCCTGATGAAATTATTAAAGCATCTAAAGCTGTTAACAAACAATACAAAAAATTTGATGTTAATACTCCTTATCCTGTTCACGGTATGGACAGTGCTATGGGTTTGAAATCTTCAAAATTGGGTTATTTTGCTTTAGCATTTGGTTTAACAGGTATGTTAATTGCCTTAAGTTTGATGACTTGGGTAACAACAAAAGAATATCCACTTGTTATTGGTGGAAAACCATTCTTCTCATTGCCTGCTTTTATTCCGATTACATTTGAATTAACAGTTTTGTTAGCTTCTATTGGAACAGTATTATCAATGATTTTTATTTTCTTTAAGCTTCCAAATAATAGCCATCCTATCCATGATACTAATTATATGAAATCAGTATCAAATGATAAATATGGCATTTATGTACTAGCAGAAGATGATAATTTTGATGCTGAAAAGGTTAAAGCTTTATTTGCATCACTTGGTGCAGCTGATATTTCAGAGATTCTTTATAATGAAGATGATTTGGAAGAAGATGTTCAAGTTTATCAACATTTCAAAATCTTTGATAAAAAGTTTGTTGTTGGTTTACTCAGCATTGTAGTAGTTGTATCGGGTCTAGCTTATTATATGCTAAATAAATTATTTTATATGGCACCTTATAATTGGATGATGACTCAATCAAAAGTGATTCCTCAGGCACCTGTTAGTGATAACTTCGCTGATGGTTTCCCAATGAGAAATCCTGTTGAAGGAACCGTTGCTAAAGGTTTTATGCCTTATGAATATAAAGGAAAACCAGAAGAAGCAGAGAAGAATTTGATTAATCCTTCAGAAGTTACTCCTGAAAATCTTGCTTTAGGAAAAATTAAATTTGATATCTATTGCAGTCCTTGCCACGGATATTTTGGAAAAGGCGATTCAAGACTTAATGGTCAATTCCCTAATCCACCAAGTTTACATTCCGAAAAAGCAAGAAACTTTAAAGATGGAAGAATTTTCCATATTATTACAGATGGTCAAAATAATGTAATGCCTGGTTATTACAAACAATTAAGTAGAGACGACCGTTGGGCTGTTGTAAATTACGTCAGAGTACTTCAAAGATCATTAAATGCGAAAGAGGAGGACTTAAAATGAGTTCAAAAATTGAATATACAAAACAACCTATACCAGCAAATTGGACTAAAATCGGAATGATTTTAACAGTTCTTGGTTTAGCTCTTGTTGGTGCAAGTTTTGCAATGGATTCAACCCGTGCAACATTTAATAGTATCTTAGGTATGATGTTTATAATCAGTATCGGATTAGGTGCTTTATTTACAATTGGAATTGAATATTTAGCAGGTGCTGTTTGGAGTACTCCATATAGAAGAGTTGCTGAAATATTAGCATCAGTTGTATTGATTGTGCCAATATTTGCAATACCTGGTTTAATTAAAATGCACGATGTTTTCCATTGGTCACACGCAGAAGCATTGCAAGATGCAATTCTAAAGAATAAATCAGCATATTTAAATACTACATTCTTTATAGTTAGAATGGTTGCTGTTTTTATAATTTGGATTGTATTCTATTTTATATTTACAAAAAATTCTGAAAAGCAAGATATCACTAAAGATCAAAAGCTTACAAAAAGAAATATTAAATTCTCGGCTTTATTCATGCCATTATTTGCAATTTCTTTAACTATTATGGCTGTTGATTGGATGATGAGTTTAGAACCACATTGGTTCTCAACAATTTATGGTGTTTATTACTTTGCAGGAACATTTTTAACAGGTTTATCATTTATTACTATAATTGCCATCTCACTTAACGAAAGAGGTCTTTTAGTTAAAGGATTGGGTGAAGATCATTATTATAGTTTAGGTGCTATGATGTTTGCATTTGTTAACTTTTGGGCATATATTGCATTTAGCCAGTATTTGCTTATTTGGTACGCAAACTTACCAGAAGAAACTTATTGGTTTATTAACAGATATGAAGGTTCTTGGGCTTATGTGTCTTACGGTTTGGTGTTTGTTCACTTCGTAATTCCATATATTATATTATTACCACAACCAGCAAAAAAAGATCCAAAAAGATTGAAATTAGCTGCGTTTATTTTAATATTTGCTCATATTTACGACCTTTATTGGTTAATTATGCCAACTTATACAAAGCAACACGGAATAGAAGGAATGGTTTTCAGTTTCTACGAAATCGCTTTCCCAGTTTTAATAATCGGAGTAGTTATGGTTTGGTTTGGAATTATGAGTAAAAATAAAAATCTCGTTCCAATTGGAGATCCAAAATTACAACAAGCAATTGATTTTCATTTATAATTAGGAGTATATGATGAGTAAAAATATGAATGATGAAAAAGTGAAAGTAAGTGAAGGACAAACTAAACCAGTTCAATTAATGTTATCTGGATTAGCTTTAGTCTTTGTTGCTATTGTTGTTTGGGGCGTTTTCTATATCACTCAAATGGATAAAATTGCTGGAAAACCTATAGATTTAAACTATATTGATACTGGTTATGTTTGGGTTGATATCGCTGATGCTCGCAGTACTGAAATCCCAGGGGTTAATCCTGAATTAATTCTTAAACCTACTGCTGAATTAATTGCAAAAGGAAAAGAATTATTCACTACAACTTGTACATCTTGCCACGGTGAAAATGGTGATGGTAATGGTCCTGCTTCAGGTCCTTTAAACCCAAAACCTAGAAACTTTAAGCAAGCTGACAATTGGACTAACGGAAAGAAATTTTCAGATATGTACAAAACTTTGCAAGAAGGTATTGCTTCAAGAGGTATGGCTGCTTATGAATATATTGCTCCTGCTGACAGAATAGCAATTATACAATACATTCGTGCTACTTTTGGCGGATTTCCTGAAGTTGCTGAAGCTGATGTAACTACTTTAGAAACAAATTATTCTTTATCAAAAGGAATGAAAACAGCTAACAATCTATCGGTTGTTAAATCATTGGCAATATTATCCAAAGAAGCTGAAGCAAAGAATGCTATAATTGATGCAAAAGCTGAAATTATCACTAAAAATGCTTCAGAAAATACTAATCTTGCTGCTAAAATTATCAGTAATCCTAAAAAAGCTGTTAGTTTCTGCTTAAATGATGCAAATGTTTTAGCAAATAAGGAATCTTTTGTAAAATTAGTTTCTTCAAGCATCAATCAAAATGGATTTAATGCAAAATTCTTAATATTGAATAATACAGAAATGTCTGAATTATATTCTTTCTTAAATGGATTGGTTAAATAATTTCTAATTAAGAAGTTCTACATAAGAAATCCCGTCAGATTTAATTTGGCGGGATTTTTTATTAATATATTTCGTCATTTCGAGCTATTTGAGAAATCAAGTCTTCTTCTTATTTTAAAACATTTCTGGATTCCTCATTTCATTCGGAATGACACCTCAAAAAATTATTCATATGCCATTTTTCCCAATATTATTCTTCGGTAGAACATGCTTTAGCTTGTTCATTTGCAAAGCAAATAAATAAAGCACAACCTAAAGGATGTGCTACTAAATTAAAAATATATTCCTAATCAAGTTTTCAATTATTTTTCTTAATTTTGAATTGAAGTATAAATTAAAATTGGAGTTTCAATGAATTGGTATTTAAAATGCTTGAGGCAATTTGCAGATTTTAAAGGAAGAGCTAGAAGAAAAGAATATTGGATGTTTTACTTAATTAATTTTATAATAGGAATTTTTATTTTAGTTATTGCTATTGTTCAAGGTTCTAATTTTTTAATTGTTCTTTATTTTATATTGTTTTTTGTGACTTATCTTCCATCAATTGCTGTAACTGTGAGAAGATTACACGATACTGGTAATGCAGGTTGGATGTTTTTTGTAATATTTATTCCACTTATTGGTGCAATTTGGTTATTAATTCTTTTGGTTAAAGATGGTGAACAAGGTGAAAATGGATATGGACCTGATCCAAAAGAGGAAGCTGAAATGTCTTTTGATAATTTATAAAATTATTAAATTCTAGGATAATTGAAAAGATTTTAATTTTGTAAGGGCAGGATAACCTGCCCTTACGATTTATAAATATACAATGGTGATTCCGCTGCCACCTTCGGAAATATCTCCCAAATTAAAGGAAGTAACAGAGGGGTGATCTTTCAGATAAAAGTGGATTGCCTGGCGTAAAGCACCTGTTCCTTTGCCGTGGATAACGGAAATATAATCAATATTCCCCAAAATCGCATCAGATAATGCAATATCAATTTCGGCAATTGCTTCATCGGCACGTTTTCCACGCAAATCTAATTTGGAAGTTCCTTTCAATTGGAATTCCGGAAGGTCATTTTGTATAAGTATTTGAGTGATTTGCTCGGCACTCTTCTTGTAATTCGCTTTTAATAATTCATTGGTTTGCACTTTGAATCTAACACCATTAAAATCAACCAATGCTTGCTTTTGATTGTCAAAGAAATCCATAATAATTCCTAAAGATTCAGAATCATTTAACTTAACAGATTCTCCTACTGAGAAAATTTCAGCAATATCTTTCTTGTTTTTCTTTGGTTTTATTTTGGCTTCAAATTTTTCGGCTTCTTTAGCGAAATATTTTTTGACGTCTTGAATAGGTTTGCTTTTTTCTTTAATTTCTCTAACAGTGTTCTCTACTAAAGCATTTGCATTTTTCAAAATATCTTGAGCATTTGTACGGGCATCAGCTAAAATCTGTGCTTTTTTAAGTTTAATTTCTTTGATTTTTTCTTCATATTCAGCTTGAAGTTTTTCGGCAAGGAGTTTTTTGCTCCATAATTCTTTATTAAGCTGCTCATTTTCAGCTTTATATTCCTGCAAAATATTTATACTGCTCTCGAGTTCTGAATGTTTGTCACCCAAATATGATTTTGCACGTTCAAGAACAAGTTTATTGATACCAATGCTTTCCGCGAGAACAAAAGCGTAACTGTTACCAGGAATACCTCCAAGAAATTTGTAAGTAGGCTTGAGTTTTTTTGCATCAAATTCTAAAGATGCATTGGAAATTTCTTCTTTATTTAGTGCATAAGTTTTCAATGAAGACTGATGAGTAGTAACAATAAAGAAAGAATTGGTTTCAAGAAATGTATCTAAAATACCTTCAGCCAAAGCTGCACCTTCTTGAGGATCAGTTCCAGAACCAATTTCATCAATTAAAATCAGTGATTTATTATCTGAAAAATCAATAATTTCTTTTAATTGCATTAATTGCGAAGAAAAGGTTGAAAGATCATTTTGGATTGATTGATTATCACCAATTGATGAATAAATTCGGCGAAAATTTGTTACAACTTGACCAATAGGGTAAATACCGCTCAGAGCCATCAATAATCCTAAGCCTATAGATTTTAAAGCAACTGTCTTTCCTCCAGCATTAGGACCACTTATGAGGTGGCCACGTGTAGTATTGGTGAATTCTATTGTAAGCGGGATAACGTGTTTCAATCCTTTAGAAGAAACAAGTAATGGATGCTTTAAATTTACTAATTGGATATAATTATCTTTTGAAATTATCGGTTTGATTCCACCAAATTCTAATGAATATAATGCACGAGCATTGAGTGAATCAAAATTTGCAACAATTTCAATAGAATTTAAAATCTGGTTAGCATCAATTGAGATTTCGCTAGTCAAATTGGAAAGAATTTTATAAATTTCTTTCTTTTCTTCATTCATCAAAAGTGAGATGTCATTATTAAGATAAACAATTTCAGAAGGTTCTATGAATACTGTTGAACCAGTCTGAGATGTACCGTGTATAATTCCAGAAATTTTTCGCTTATGGGATACTTTTAAAGGAACAACAAAACGACCTTCTTTAATTGTAATAAAATCTTCAGAAGTTAAATCATCTTGAGAAAATTCTTTTAAAAGTTTCTCAAAACGACTACGAAGTCTATTAGTCTTTTCGCGGATATCATTACGAATATTCAGTAATTCGCGAGTAGCATTATCTTTTACGTCTCCATTTAAATCAATACAATCAAGTATATGCTTTTCTAATAATTTATTATCAATTAAGGTTTCTGAATCCTTATAAAGCAGGGGAGAAGTGGTATCTTTTTGATTAAGTGATTGTTTTATTAATCTCATTGATTTAATACAATCAAAAATATCAATAATTTCCCCAGTTGAAAGAACGGCATTAACTATTTTTGATTTATAAATTAAA
>CAIWET010000615.1 GCA_903911805.1 uncultured Ignavibacteria bacterium
TCATTGGACAGGGGGGGGGGTAATTTGGGCTTCCTCTGATTCATGTCGTGCTTACTTGCCCGTTCCTCCATTGGCCGGGAGGTTGGACAAGGCCTTGTTTCAAAAAAAACTTTTGCAACGTGATGTATTACCAGGGGGCTGGCACTTGGCCAATTGAAACAATAAAGAAATAAATTGTGAAAATAAACTTAAATTAGATTAAAATTAATTGTACAAAATGAGAAATTGAAATCTTGCTTTATAGCTAAATAAATAAAGCATTTAGATTATTACGGAAATAAATATATCAATTTTTCAATTCTTATTATGAAATACCGATGAATAGATTGTGACAAATATAATAAAATTCACATTCTTTAATGTTACCAATTACCAAAATAAGTAATTTAAATTAAATCCAAATTTATGTCCAGCAAATATTTCTGTATTATCGAATGGCAAATAATATCCATAAAAAGCATTAATTGAATAATTCTCAGCAATCATAAACCATAATCCAGCAGATGGAGTAACACCGCCAGTGCTTGGGACATTTGATTGATAAGAATAACAATAGTTAAATTCAAAATATGGAATTAAATTTTTGCGTTGAATTGTGCTTTCAAACGATGCTCTAATAGAAAAATTAATAAAAAGAATTGGCGAAATATTGTCTTTCAAAGGCAACATTAATTCCATTCCATAAAGAAACTGAATAAAAGATGGTATATCTTTATGAAATAAAAATACTAAATTCATATCAATAATATTAATACCAACTCCATGATATACACCTAATGAATCAGATTTTGGCATATAAGCAGAATAAGTTAAACCAGGAATATATCTAGATATATTTTTATTCTTTATACCTTTATTACTTTCTGACATACTTTTTGATAAATACGTTAAAGTGCTATTTTCATCATCATCGTATTTAGAATCAACATCTTCGTAATCATCGTAATAAGCATTTTCAGGCGTTTTCAACTTAACTGTATCCTTAACGAATTCAGTTTCGGAAATTTGCGAATATCCCGCTGATGAAAGCAGGATAACCGCAAATAATGTCAATATTGTTAATCGATTTACCAAAGTGATAAGTTGATTCCTAATGTGCCTCTAAATCCTCTATAATCTTCAATTTTTTCGATTGGATAGAAGTATCCACCTGCAAGGTTTACAAAGATATTTTGGCTAGTATAAAGCCATATACCACCAACAGCAGTGAAGTTGAAAATATTGCCCATCTCTTTTTGATAAAGTCCACCAATTTCAATTCCAAAATAAGGTATTAAAAAGTTTCTTTTCGGATTTCTTTCAAAAGATAGGTTCAAACCAAGTGAATAAATAAAAGCTTCGCGAACTGAATCTATGGAAGAAGTTAATAAATCATATCTATTATAAACTCTTACGTGGCTTGGTCCACGATTGTCATTTCTATGAATGCCAGCAAAAATCAAATATTCAACCGATACTCCCTGATAGGTACCAAACTTCTTTGAGTCGTGTGGTAAATAATTGGTATATGAAATTCCAGGAATAAATGCAGAATTCCATTCTTCTTCAACATAAATTTCTTTTGTTACAGTTGAATTATGATATGGTGTTGAAGCAGTGATCTTAATTTTATGTGCTCCAGCATCTGGATCTCTCCAAATTACATATTTTTCATCTTCATAAACTGTTACACCTTTGCTTTCAGGTTCAAATGAAATTTTTATATCATCTTTGAATTTTTTAAAAGTGGAATCAGGTATTGATAATTTATAATAAAAATAAGCATTCGAATTTGATGTATAATCTTTATATGAATTATTACTTTTACTCAAACTAATATTAAATTTCAAATTTTTTAATTCTTCTTCACGATTATCTGCAGCAAAAAGATTCAACGAAAATGTCGCAAATAATAAAACTATCAAATATTTCATAAATCACCTAAATTTAATTTAACTACGATTCAAAATTAATTAAAACTAAGCAAAAGAAAAAGACTTATTTAATTGGATTGTTAAGATTTGATAAAATATAATAAAAAAAGGAAAAATCCTGTAAAAAGATTTTTCCTTTAATTGATTTGTTTGCTCAAGTTCATTAAATATGGGCAAACTCCTTAAATACTTGCGTATTTTTTATTGATTTCCGCCTTGAGGACCACCTTGTGGTTGACCTTGAGGACCACCTTGTGGGCCGCCTTGAGGTGGCATACCTTGTTGAGGAGCTGGTTTCTTTTCGAAAGAAACTAATTGAATTTCAAAAACTACGATTGAGCCACCAGGGATACCTCTTTCAGGCATTCCTTTTTCGCCATAACCCAAACCTGGAGGAAGAATTAAGCTATAATGACCGCCCATTTTCATTAATTTTATGCCTTCGTATAAACCTGTTATAGATTTTAAAGCACTTACTGGAATAACTTGTTCTGGTGATTCAGCAATACCTTTATCTAATAATTTACCATTAGCTAAAGAACCTGAAATTTTAAATTTAATAAAATCTTCATCTTTAGGGTTTCTTCCGTCGCCTTCTTTTTTAATGATATACTGTAAACCACTTGGAGTTGATTGAACACCAGGTTTAGTTTTATTTTCATCTAACCATTTTTGAGAATTTGAAACCATTGATTTGGCAGCATCTTGTTGCTTAGTAATTAACATTTGGTTGAAAGTGTTGAAAATTGAATCTGCTTCAGCTTTTGTAAACACTGTTGAAGAATCTGTAGCTAATCCTTCTTTTAAACCTGCTAAGAAAACTTCAGGATTGATTTTAATAGAATCCATTCTGAATTTTGCTCCCATATTCAAAGCATAAACATAAGCAAACTGGTCTGTTATGTCTGTGTATTTGCCACTTTTTGCAGTGGTTTCTGTTTTTGTGTCTGTTCCTTTATTGCAAGCAATTAAGCTGAAAGAAACAAATAAAATTAGTGCTAGAAATTTTTTCATAAAATACCTTATAAATATATAAATGTTAGTTATTTATCGTTTCTGGGAGATGTACAATTGTAAACATCCTGAAATTCTCCCTATATTCTTTACATACTATTTCGGCAAAAGCCTTAGAATAGTATCTACCAATAGAATACGCAATTCCTCCTGAATTGTTTATTTTAATGGCGTTTGGCATCGAATTATTTATAATAATTTCGCTGTCCGAATCCTGTGGAACTATTATTACGTGATAATGTTCAGTTACTTGCGTTTTTTCCAAATATTTTTCAAGCATTGGTTCAATCTCTTCAATAATAGTTTTTTCTTCGACAGTCTGAATGTCGTCAGCATTAATCATTAATTCGATTAAATCTATTAATTGAGTTGCTTGTAACCTTTGGGGCGATTGATCAAGATAATCAGCTACCAATTCTTTCAACTTGATTATATTTTTTGAGCTGCTACTCAATAGTTCTCGTTCTAATTCTGAGAAATCAACCTTGATATTCCATTCTTTTGTAAATTTTTCAAAAAGCTTTTTTTCTTTTGCATCAAATTCATTATCAATATTTGCAATCAAATATAAAATTTTTAATATATCATTTGCTTTGTCAGGTTTGAACATTCTTTTCCATAAGAAGTCAGCTTCCTGAGTTTCAATTTTCAATGCATTCTTAAAAGATTTCCATAAAGATAACTTTGGTTGACCAGTTACAAATATTCCTGTTGAAATTAAAAGAAAAACCAGTGCTTCAAAAATGATTATTGATGTATCAACGATGCTTTTTGTATCTCCATTTTGAAGATAATAAGCAACCCAAATTAAGCAATTCATCAAAAGCAGAGAATTTCCTGCAATTGATTGAGATTCGGAAACTTCTTTGGTGTGCTTTCTTTTCCAGATTTTATTTACTCTTAAATAAACCTGCAAAACAGCCATTGCCATAGAAATCCAAATAAATATGCTTATTATGGTTTGAGTCATTTTCCCTATTTTACCTGCTTCTCAATTTCAGCAAAAACATCTTCAGTTTCATATATTCTCATCTTGAGAGTATCTATATTTTTATATTTACTAAACTCATCAATTGTAAGTTCTATTAAATATTCAGCAATATGCTCAGCTGTTGACGTTTTTGGCATTATGTGCATTTTAAATCCATTTTCAGTAAGAAAATTTATCATCAAATTATCGTTTGAATCACACAAAAATGCGTGGTCTAATTTTTCTAATACTGGCTTAATAATTTTTGCAATATTATAATAATCCAAGACCATACCGTTTTCGTCTAAATATCCTAAAATCTCTAATCTCAAGCGATAAGTGTGACCGTGGATATTTTTGCAAAGCCCATCGTGAAAGGGAAGTCTGTGAGACATTTCCCAGTAGAAATCTTTTCCGATTCTGGTTTTCATTAATTTTCTTTTAGATAATGTACGGTTATTGTAGAAGTCATTCCACCACGAACACCCCATTCAGAAACAATTTCCATTTCTCTTGGTCCGCAAGCCGAAACCAAATCATCTAGTATTTTATTTGTTATTGCTTCATAAAAAATACCTTTATTGCGGAAATCAAGAAAATAATATTTTAATGATTTCAATTCCAAACAAACCTGATCAGGCACATAAGTTATTGTTATTTTGCCAAAGTCAGGTAAGCCAGTTATTGGGCAAACTGAGGTAAACTCATTATTTATATGGGTGATAACGTAATCACGGTCTATTTTGGGGTTTGGAAAAGTTTCTATTTCTATCATTTTATTATCCTTTAAAATTTATATTTATCATATATTTGCATTTAAGTAATTACAAAATTATTAATAATTAATTTATTAAAGAAATGAATAATTCAGAAAATTTTATTTATGGAAGAAATGCGGTCACTGAAGCAATAAATAGTGGCAAAAGTATAGAGAAAGTTTATTTAACTTTTGGGCTTGACGAAAACTTCACTATGGGGATTACAAAGAACTGCAGAAAGCACAATATCGCTTATGTGATATATGACAAACGCAAGTTTATGGACTACGAAAAAAAGAATTTACCTGACGTTGCAAAAACTCAAGGTGTTATTGCTTTATTGAGAAATTATGAAGCAAAAACTTTTGAAGATTTTGTTGAAAATGTAGATTTAACACAAAACCCGATTGTTATTGTTTTAGATGAAATCAGCGATCCTCAAAATCTTGGTGCAATTGCTCGTTCAGCTGAATGCGCTGGTGCAATTGCTCTTATTTTACCTGATAGAAATTCTGCACCGGTTTCGCCAGTCGCAGTTAAAACATCAGCTGGAGCTTTGGAATATATTCCTATCATCAAAGTAAATAATCTTAATTTTACGTTAGAACAACTTAAAGAGATTGGCTTTTGGGTATATGGCACCGATATGAACGGGACACATAAATATACAGATAAGATTTATAATTCCCCAGTTGCATTGATAATTGGTAGCGAAGGAAAAGGAATGAGACCTTCAATCAGAAAAAATTGCGATTTTATTTTAGAAATTCCGATGAAAGGCAAAATTAATTCCTTGAATGCATCTGTATCAGCAGGAATTGTATTGTTTGAAATATTAAGGCAAAGAGGATAAAAGTATTTTTGCTTTGATTCCTTTTTTGAATTAATATTTCTTTGATATTTCTAATTATTTCCTTAAATTGTAAGTTTGTGGACTAATGGATTAAATTGAAAAGTAAAGTTTACATATTTTTATTTTTATTTACTAACTTGCTCTATTCACATCAATTCGAATTGAAATGGAGCGAGCCAGTGAATCTTATTCAATTGAATTCATCTTCTGATGATTTTGCTCCATCGTGGAATAAATTTTCAGAAAAGCTTTATTTCAATTCCGAGCGCTCAGGAAAAACTATTTTCTATCTAACAGAATTAAATGATAGTACTGGATTTACAAATACAATCAGATTGGAAAATGGGCTGAATAGAGGAGATAATAATTCATATATTTCTTTTTACAGTGAAAATGAAGCTTTAATTTCATCTTATCAAAATTACAGCAGAAGGTCATATCAAAATATTTTTCAAATTTTTGAAAAAAGGAAAGAATGGACAAAGCCAGTATTTGTAGAATCATTGGGATTTGAAGGATTTGTTTCTCATCCATCTATTTCACCCTCTGGAAAATTACTTGTTTTCTCCTCAAGTAGAGAATCTCAGAATAATGAGCTAAATCTTTGGATGGCTTTTCGCCAGGACAACGGTACTTATACAAATCTCTCGCAAATAAAAGAATTAAATACTCTTGGAGACGAGATTACTCCATTTTTTGCATCAGAAGACACACTCTTTTTCGCATCAAATGGTCAGGAAGGACCAGGTGGATTTGATATTTTTTATTCAATCTTTAAAGAAGGAATCTGGACTCAGCCAATTCCTATTTCAGCAATTAATACTAAATTTGATGAATCAGATTTTGTGATTCTACCTGGTGGAAAATGTATTTTTGCTTCAGATAGACCTGGTGGAAAAGGAAAATTAGACCTTTACCAAACAAATTTAACAAAAAAATTGATTCAGCAAAATCGATTGGAATCAGAAATTGAATTGAGCATTGCCACCCAGGTAAGCTCAATCAAAATGAATTATGATATTGTTTATAAAACGTTTATTTTAAATCCTGTTTTTAGTGCCGATCCAAAATTCAAAGACCAATATAATTCAATGCTCGATAGCTCAAATACAGATACTTTGAAAATTCAACCCACACTAGCTGATGTAACTAAAAATACAATTGCTATTATTGGCGAAAGAATGAAGGGTAATTTCACTGCATTGCTGACTATTAAAATTAACAAAAATATTAATACTGATTATTCTGAAAAATTAAAAGATTTATTGCAACAAAAATGGAATATTTCAGCATCCAGAATTTTAATTGAAAAAGACGATTTAGGTTCAGATTTGGCAATGACTTTAGAAAGCAATGACAAATCCATTTTAGCACCAATCAATATTGGAAGCACAGAATTTAATTTTGAGCCAAAGATGCTTGAAATCTTGTTAAATGCGCGACCTGTTGATATGATCAAATCTTGGGTTTTGCAAATTCAGGGTAGCTCAGCATTTGAAATTGATAAGGGCAAATCTTTGCCATATCAGATAAATCTCGACTTGCAAAAAATTAAATATCAGATGCTCAATCTTGATTCACTCACTTTAGTTTTGGGTGCAGAAGAAAGCGATGGAATCAATAGCTTCCAAAAAAGTGTAATTAACCTTTCACAGTCAGAAAGCAGAAGAAAAGATTTATTGAAAACTGGCAAAAAGTTTTTTGAGCAAATTGATATTTTTTGCCCTCAAAAACTCACTATTGAATCTGAGTTCTTTTCGTTTATCACCAAGTATTTAAATGAGAATACAAAGCCAAATAATCCAATAACAATTTTATGCTATGACGATTCAGAATTACCCAATTTATTGATTCTAAAGAATTGGCTTATATCAAATTTCCAGTCTAAAAATATCACTGATGGAGGAAAACTTGATGGATTTTCAA
>CAIWET010000616.1 GCA_903911805.1 uncultured Ignavibacteria bacterium
TCGTGACACCAAACGACGCATTATCTCTTAATTTTGTAAGTAAATTAAAAACACAAACAAAAAAAGGATTTAAAATGAAAAAAGGAACTGCATTTTGGATTAGCCCAAGTGGAGATATTCACTTGGTGCAAGAGCGACACATTGATTTTGTTGCAAATAATGTAGAGTTATTTGGAATAACTTTAGATGAATATCGAAACTATTTTTCTAATCACAATGAAGAAATTGGTATTGAAGGCAAAGCAATTACTGAAATGTTCATTAATTTTTATAAAAAAGGTTGGATATTGATAAAGGAAGATTCTTCTACAGGATGGGTCATTGAGCTTTGGGTTCTTTATGAAACTTATGCAAAAAATTTAGCAAATTGGGCTAAAATTCACGCTTTGAATAGTGGAGTTTTTGAATCAACTGATGTAACAATTCATATCCAAAAATATTCGATTGAGAATAAGAAAGTAAATGATACTTTCCATACTTCCGCAAAAGGTTTAATCACTGGAAGTACTTTACAAAAACTGATTCATCAAGCTCATAGGCACAGTCCTGCTCCCCTTGATGCAAAAGTTTGTCAAAATTGCAATTCTAGTTACTTTGCTAAATATCTCGGTGTTTTGTGTTTGCATCCTTCAAATGCAATTGAAGGAAAAAAATATTCAAAGATAAGTAATTGGACTTCATTCACCTGCGAACATTTTGTAAATAGAATTAGTTGCAAAATATAATATGAAAATGTTTAAGAATTTTCAGTAAAAAAATCAAAAACCCCAATACACGACAAATGGTGTCGCAATAACCCGTAATTTTGTAAGTAAATTAAAAACAAAAACAAAAACAATTAAGGAGATTATTATGAAAATTGACTCGCTCAAAAGAAATGAAATCATCTTCAAAAAAGAGCAGCTTGCCGAAATCAAACGTATCTTAAAATCCGAATTTATTGGAATTGATAAAGTTATCGATAACGTTATTGATTCTTTCGAACCCTGGTTTATCTTTCCAGAGTGTGTTGTTAAGCCTATTACCATTAATCTTTGGGGAATGACGGGTACCGGAAAAACCTCATTAGTAAAAAGACTTGTTGAATTGACTGATACTCTTAATCGCTTTGTGCATATTGATATTGCTGAATATAATGACAAATATCGTTCTACTCTTAAGAATTATATCACAGACGATATTATTATCGACGATAAGGGTATGATTTTTTGCTTTGATGAGTTTCAATTTGCCAGAACAATTGACGAAACTAGTAAAGAAAATGAAAAACAAGGCACTAGAGTTCTTTGGGAATTTATCGATACTGGAATGATTTACTATGATGAGAATAACAAAAGCAATTATTTAGAAGTTAATCAATATTGTCGTGCTTTAAAAGAATGTGCAAAGATTGATTATGAGATTATCAATGGCGTTATTGTTAATAACCGTAAGCAATTTTTAGATATTATGGATAGAAATTTTATAATTCAATATAGTCGCATTGACCAAGAAGAAGAAATAAAATTAATTCTACCATCTCATATTGATGAAGTCTATGAACTTTCGTCAAAGAGATTTCCTAATAGAAGAACTTTTAAAGAATATATCGAAAAATTAGATATTTTTGATACTATTGAATTTTTAGAACTTATTTTGAATGAAAACAAAATCATTAAGCCATTAGATTTATCTAATTCGTTGATTTTTATTATTGGCAATCTTGATGACGCTTATAGAATATCATCTGAAGTTGACCCTGATAAAGATGCAGACTTGTTCCACGAAATGACTAAAAGCATTTGTTTATCTACTATTAAAACTTCATTGTGTCAGAGATTCAGACAAGAGCAAGTTTCCAGGCTAGGAAATAATCACGTTATTTATCCTGCGTTTAATTCGCAAAATTACAGAGATTTAATCTCGATGCATTTAGTAAAATCTGCTAATAAATTTAATGATTTATTCGAGATTGAAATTGATTTTACTCAAAATATGAATGATATTATTTATAAAGAAAGCGTTTTCCCAACTCAAGGTGCGAGACCTGTAATTACTTCGATTAATCTTTTAGTTGATTCATATTTTAGCAAAATATTGAATGATATTTGTATCAAGCACAATGATATCGAAAAAATCGCTTGGGATTATGAATGTGAGAAATTCAAAATTAAATGTATTAATAATAATGAAGTGATTGATGAGTTTGTTTATCCAGTTGAGTTAAAACTTGAGAATGACAGAAAATCTGAAAACCTCGATAAAAATGCAATTATAGCGGTTCACGAGTGTGGGCACGCAATTGTTGCTGTAATGTCCACAAAGATTTTGCCAAAGAAAATTACTTGTGTTTCTGCTAATGAAAATATTGCTGGAAGCGCAAGTCTTGAATTGCCTGATATGCAAATCGCCAGTAAGAAATTATTATTGCAAAAAATAATGATTAGCTTGGGCGGAATGCTTGCTGAAAAATTGATTTTTGGCGAAGAAAATATTACTTATGGAAGTCAAAATGATATTCATTCTGCTACTGCCACAGCAAATAATATGATTAGATCTTGGGGGATGGGCAATGAAATTGCAAAACTCACTTTCCCAGATATTCGCGCTAATGATCAATTTAAATTAAAAGATAAGCACGAGAAAGAAGCTTTTGAGATAATAAAATCTTGCGAAGTGGAAGCATTGTTGATTTTAGAAAATAATAAGAATTTATTAATTGAAATGTCA
>CAIWET010000617.1 GCA_903911805.1 uncultured Ignavibacteria bacterium
AATTTGTTAAAAAATATATTTCCATAACTACTAAATAATTCACCATATCGTAGTTCTACGTATTGTAAGGAATTAAAAAATGTGGTTAATTGCATCTGTTAAAAATACTTTTTTAATAAAACTTTTTTAGTTTCAAAATAAATAAAATTTTAGTGGTTATGATAGTAGCAAAGAACAAAGGATTTCTCTTAAGAGACCAAGAAGATCATTTAGTCAAATTAGATTTCATTTTAGAAGAAGATACTGAAGCAGTCGTTGAATTATTAGATAATGAAAATATTCCTATTAAACAATTATACAATGGTTCTTTAAATAAAGGCTTTAACGATATTGAGGTTAATTTATTAAACCTCGAAAGTAATACCTATTATTATAGAATTAAAACAAAAATGGAACAAATAACTAAAATCCTTTATATAGTAAAATACATCAATCACTTATAATTTTTTGACAGTATTCTTTATAAGAACTATTTGGTAATTTACTTACTATTTCAATGAATTTTTCTTTTGAAATAAATTCTTGATTTAGAGCTACTTCTTCTAAACAGGCGATTTTGGTTCCTTGTCTCTTTTCAATCGAATGTATAAATGAACTTGCTTCCATCAATGTTTCAGGAGTTCCTGTATCTAACCAGGCAATTCCTCTTCCAATTAACTCGACATTAAGTAATCCATTAGCTAGATATTCTTTTTGAACATCTGTAATTTCAAGTTCTCCTCTTAGACTAGGCTTCAAATTTTTTGAAATTTCTATAACTTTATTATCAAAGACATATAATCCAGGAATTGCAAAGTTCGATTTTGGAGTTTTTGGTTTTTCTTCAATTGAAATTACTTCATAATTTTTCCCAAACTCCACAACGCCATATTCACCAGGATTATTTACTCGATATCCAAAAATTGTTCCACCCTTATTGTTTTTTATAGCATTTCTTAAAAAGTCAAGTTTACCATAAAATAGATTATCACCTAAAACAAGCACAACTTGCGAATCTCCAATAAACTCTGCACCATAAACAAAAGCTTCAGCTATTCCTTTTGGTTGATCCTGAACCTTGTATTCGATTGTTATGCCCCATTGAGAGCCATCACCAAGAAGTGTTTCAAAATTCGGAGTGTCTTTAGGAGTAGAAATGATTAAAATTTCTTTGATGCCAGTGAGCATCAATAAAGCCAAAGGATAATATATCATTGGTTTATCGTAAACCACTTGTAATTGCTTGCTAAAAATTGCAGTCATTGGATAAAGTCGAGTTCCGCTTCCGCCGGCTAATATTATTCCTTTAGTATTCATTTTGTTTTTCGTATTTCTAAAAAATAATAATGAACGAATTAAACAAATTATTAGCACATTATTGCAAAAAAAAGTAATTTTGATTTTTTAAAAAAATAGAATTTCAAAAATGAGAATTGAGAAAAAATATAATATAAAATCCCTTAACACTTTTGCCATTGACACAATTGCAGAAGAAGTGATGTTTTTAGAGCAAAAAGAAGACTTTGCAGACGCTAGCAAATTAATTGCAAATAGTGATGTTAATCATTTAATATTAGGTGGTGGTTCAAATATTCTTTTTACTAAAGATTTCAATGGTATTCTAATCTCTATAGAGAATAAAGGAATAAAAATAGTTGAAGATGGAGAATATTTTGCTCTTGTTTCGTTTAGTGCTGGTGAAAATTGGCATAATTCTGTTGAATATTGTGTTCATAATGGATATTATGGATTAGAAAATCTTGCATTAATTCCTGGAAAAATTGGAGCTGCACCTGTTCAAAATATTGGTGCTTATGGCATTGAACAATGCGATTTTTTGCATAGTGTAAAAGCATTTTTTGATGGCGAGGAATTTGAGTTTTTAGCTGAAGATTTAAAGTTTGGTTATAGAAATTCAATTTTTAAAGATGAGAAATACAAGAAGTACATAATTTATGAAGTAACCTATAAACTGCATAAGGATAAAGAGAAAATAAATACTAGCTATAAAGATATAAGAGAATTCATTCAAAAGAAAGATATAATTAAACCACAACCAATAGATATTTTCCACGCTATTATTAATATTAGACAAGCAAAATTACCAGATCCCGCAATAATTGGCAATGCTGGAAGTTTTTTTAAAAACCCAGTTTATGATGCTCATTTAGTTTCAAAATTACAAATTAAATATCCGGATATGCCTGTATATTCTGTAGATGATCATCACTCAAAAATTTCTGCAGCTTATTTGATAGACAAAGCTGGATTTAAAGGATTCAGGAAAAATGATGCAGGAGTTTTTAACAAGCACGCTTTAATTTTATGCAATTTCGGAAATGCTTCAGGGAAAGAAATATTCAATTTGTCAGAAGAAATAATTCATAAAGTTAGGGAAATTTTTGGAGTTACTTTAGAGCGAGAAGTTATTTTAGTTTAAATCACTGACAAAATACCCTCTAATACTAAATAAGGTTTAATAATTATTTCAATTTTTTGATTATTAAGTTCAATTATAGAATCCTCAGAATTAATACTCTTTAATCTCTTAAGATTTGAAAAAATCAAATCGCGATATCCTCCAGTTATGAAAATAGTTTTGGGATCTATCAAATCAAAATTATTTTGAATAATAGAAATTATTCCAAAAGAAGTAGCTTCCACAATGCCCTTTAAAACGGCATCCGAAGTATTGTCTGGGATTTTATTACTCGCTTGGAAGGATTTTAATTTCTCTGGTTCAATAAAAATTTTATTCGTTTTATGATTGATAGCATCTAATTGTGTTCTCAGTCCCGGAAGAATATAACCTCCCATTACATTTCCTGATCCTTTAAGAAAATTAATTGTATTTGCTGTTCCACAATCAATAGTTACACAATTCTCTTTAGTAAGATTTCTTGCAGCGACCATCCCAAACAATCTATCGCTTCCAATTCCTTTGATTGATGAATAATCAATTGCATTTTGATTAGATAGTAATTCATCTGCGAAATGAAGTTTTTTAATTCCAAAAGATTTGACTATACTTGTAATATTATCATTTACCGAAGAAACACCTACAGTGGCACCTTTTAATAATGGTTCTAATATTTCAGTAATTTCTACTTGATTCATTTCTCTATAAGAGAATGTCAGATGTTCATTGGCTGAAGTAAGAATTTTTATTCGGGTATTCCCTATATCTAAAGCTATTTTTCTAGTCATAATTATATCTTATTGAATCTCCATTATCAATAAATTCGATTTCTCCAGAAACTTCATTTATTACTTTTAGTCTTCCATCTTCCAAAATATCAATTACTCGGAATTCTTCAGCTTTGCCGATAATTTGTATCTTTTTATTCAAAATATCTAGATTTTTAATCCAAATTTCAGCTACTTTTTTATAATCTAAATTATTATAATACTCAATTTTATTTATAAGTAAATCTAAGACTTCATTTTTATCAAAATTAAATCCTAATTGCTTTAAAGAAATCGCAGTATTTGACAATTCATTTTCAAAAAAGCTTTGGTTGATATTAACACCAATCCCAAGAATAGTAAAGTCGCATCTATCTCCAATGAATCCGTTATTTATTATAACTCCGCATATTTTTTTGTATTCTTCTTCATCTTTAGCCATAACGTCATTTGGATATTTCAATCTAAAAATATCTTTTTGCGTTAGTTCGTAAAGAATCTCTTTAACTGCAAGGCATCCTAAGCCCTGATAAATCACAGCTTCTTCAATTTTTATTGGTTTATTATGCTTGATTCCAACCGAAAGAAAAATATTATCGCCATTATCCCCCAACCAAACTTTTGAGTTTCTTCCTTGACCACCAGTTTGATAATCTGCAGAAACAGCAAAAATTTCAGTTTGAGTTGATAACTTATCCCGAGCAATTAAATTCGTGGACTCTACAGTTTCGAATTTAAAATGCCTCATTTTTATTCGCCCTCCATATGGCCAATTGGTTCGATTATATCTTTCATCAATTTATCAGATATCTGAGCGAATCCAACAGAGAATGCAGGGACAATGCTCTTTGCTCCATTATCTTTTCTTGGAACATCAATTTGATATTGCTTACTAAAAAGTATTTTGTAATCAGGAGAAACATAATCTCTTTTTAATAATGAAAATCTGATGGATATTGAAACATCGTTCTTTCCTTCTTTTTCAGGATTATTATTTGCAATTAATTCCATCACCTGACCTTCTAAAATATAATCAGGCAAGCGAATCGAATTACTTTTGAAAACTCCTTCCGCAAAATAATCGTATTCATTAAGTTTGGTTACAAAATAATCAGTAACCATTGAGGAGATGTCTCCAGACCAACGATGGTAGAAATATCGCTGAATTGATTTATCAGGATTCTGAGCAATTAGATGTTCAGTATCAAATTCTTCATTTATTGAAAAATTTCTAATTTGCATTGAAGACGCAATTTTTAGGTTACGTTTAAATTGACTATTTTCCTGAGTAAGCCTGTAATACTCGACTTCAGGATATTCACTCTTGAAATTAATACAAGAATTAAAGGTAAAAGATATACCTATCAACATTAAAATATTTATAATTTTTTTCATAAAAATCATTTTCAATTTTTATTAATTCACACAATTTGCTAATTTACAAAATTATTTATGAATGATTTAATAAAAGTATGTATTATTTTTTTTCAGACGTACATTTAGGTCTTTTTTCTAGAGAAAAAGATATAGCAATCGAAGACAAATTGATTGGGTTTTTAGATGAAATTCAGCATTCAGCCAAAAAGATTTTTATTTTGGGTGATTTGTTTGATTATTGGTTTGATTATAAAAAAGTAATTCCAGCAAATTTTTATAGAATTATTAATAAACTTACTGAATTAAAACAATCAGGTATTGAAATAATTTATTTAATGGGTAATCACGATTTTGGGCATTTTAAGTTTTTCAAAGAAGAACTTGGAATCGATGTTTTAGATCATGATTATTTATGCGAACTCGAAGGAAAGAAATTTTACTTGTCCCACGGTGATAATTTTGTTTACAAAGATTATGGATATATGATAATCAAACCTATTTTACGCAATAAATTAATTCAATCAATTTATCGATTAGTTCATCCAGACTTTGGGATATGGCTTGCATCATCATCTTCTCAAAAAAGTAGAGGCTATACAGACAAAAAAGATTATGGAGGAATTGATGGACTTGAGATTTTTGCAAAACAAAAAATTGATGAAGGTTATGATTTCGTTATGATGGGTCATAATCATTTAGTAAAAATAATCGATTACAAGCAGGGGAAATATATCAATCTTGGTGAATGGATAAATAATCCTTCTTATGCTGTTTTCGATGGAAAAAATTTAGAATTGAAATACCTTAATAAAGAAATATAAAATGAAACCTATAAAAATCGCTTTTCTCTGGCATCAACATCAGCCATATTATAGAAAAGACAACGAATTTATTTTACCTTGGGTAAGGCTACACGGAGTAAAAGATTATTTTGATTTGCCTGAATTGCTTTTTGAATTTCCCAAAATAAAACAAACAATTAATCTTGTTCCTTCACTTATGATTCAAATTGATGAATATTTGTCAGGT
>CAIWET010000618.1 GCA_903911805.1 uncultured Ignavibacteria bacterium
AAAGATAATAATATGATAATAATATTTTTTATCACAAATATATTTTTAGTTAAAATAAAATCGAAATTCTACTAATTAGTTCTTTACTCTCATCATAAGTACTGGATTCAGCCATTATTCGAACAATTGGCTCAGTATTTGACACTCTTAATTGAACCCAACTTTTTGGAAAAATCACTTTTACACCATCCTCAATTAATATATTTTCGCCTGCAAATTCAATTTTAATTTTTTCGATTATACTATCAATACTACCTGCAAATTCTTTTTTGGATTTAATAAAACTATACTCAGGATAGTCTTTAACTATTTCAGATAATTTTTTGCCATCGGACATTAAATTCATCAATAAAGCTATTCCACATAAAGAATCTCTTCCATAATGAACTTCAGGCAAAATTACTCCGCCACTACCTTCTCCACCAATAATTGCTCCTGTTTCTTTCATTTTCAGAACCACATTAATTTCTCCAACTGGGCTTCTAAAAACTTTTCCATTGTATTTATCGGCAATATCTTCAATTAATCGAGAGGTAGAATGATTAACTACAGCAATTTTTTCACTTTTTTTAGAATTTTTAAAAACTGCTTCAACCGCTAATGCAATTGTTCTTTCTTCGCCGATTGGATCACCATTTTCATCGATTAAAACTAATCTATCTCCATCTGGGTCAACAGCAATTCCAATATCTGCATTGTTATCTTTTACGGATTGAGCCAAAGCTGTAAGATTTTGAGGTAAAGGCTCAGGAGTATGAGGAAAAATGCCAGTTCCATCGCAATATAACTCGATTACTTCAATGCCTAATTTATATAATAGCATTGGTACTATAATTGAACCACTTGCATTAACAGCATCTACTACTACTTTGAGTTTTCTTGCTTTTATTTTTTGAATAATATCAGAATTTAAATATTCGGATTTTAGGATATATTCCAAATGTTTTTCAAGAGAATCATTAATGATTTTATTTTTAACACTAATATTGAATTTATAATCAGATTTTGAATAATCAACGGCATCCCATAATTTTTCGTTTTCAATTTTATCAAAAAATATTCCAGATGAATTGATAAATTTTAACCCATTCCATTCGATAGGGTTATGAGAGGCGGTAATTGCTACTCCGGCAATTGCATCGGTATGTTCAGCAAAAAGCTGAACAGTTGGGGTAGGAACAACACCCAAATCCCAAACTTCTCTTCCATTGGCAATTAATGTTCCAACAAAAATATTTTTAATAAATTCTCCAGAAGGTCTTCCATCGCTACCAACAACGATAAAGCCAGGATTGCTTATTACGGATAATGCATTTGCATATTTAACTATGAGTTCTGGAGTTAATGAATCGTCGATTGTGGCTCTTAGTCCAGAGATTGATCTTACTATTGGCATAATTTTTCTAAAAAAAGTAAAATTATTAATAGAAGAAATCAATTCAATATTATTTTGATAATATTTTAAATAAAGAAAAACTGAAATCTGATTTTTAACAAAAAAAAGCCCCAATATTGGGGCTTTAAAATCTTTTCTAATATTATATTTATTTAACTTCTTCTGCTACAGGAGTATCTTCTTCAATACCCATAGAAGGAGTTTCTAATGGATTACCATTAAAATCAACGCTTCTCACTTCAGCAAAATCAATTATATATTCAAATAATTTTTGAGATAACAATTGCATTTTAAGATTTGGATTGTCCATCACAACTTTTTTAATTTGAGCTGCATCCATACCACCTAAGAATTGAGAGAACTGATTTTCGATATCATAATCTTCAACTTCAATTTTTTCTTGTTCAAGAATAGCATCTCTGATAAATTCCCATTTAACCGCTTGAGTAGCATCAACCATAAACTTATCTTTCATTTCTTCAAAGTTAAGTTTCATTGAACCATAATATTGTTTCATACGTTTTTTATAATCTTCAAACATACTTTGAGCAACATTTAAAACAGTTGAAGTAGGTACTGGGAAGTCGTGCATTTCTAATAATTTATCAATTACTTGATTGCGCATAGCTTCTTCAGCATTTTGGTGCCATTTTTCTTGTAATGAGAAATTGATTTCATCGCGGAATTCACTTACTGATTCTAATCTATCTTCAGTTTGAGATTTAATAAATTCAGGAGTCAATTCAGGTAAAATATATTTTGAAATAGCTTTTATTTTTAATTTAAAATCTTTGTTTTGGTCTTTATTTGTATAATCAAATTCATAACCAACTTTTTGATTCATCAATAAAGTAACAATTTCTGGATCAACGTGGTGATCGTGTAAAAATACTCTATCAATAGGAGGATTTGGATGGTCAATCACTGAACCATCTTCATTTTTTTGGAAAACTTCCATTTCAACAGCAAAGAATTCATCAGTAATTTCTTCTGCTTCTTCTTGAGTTGAATTATCAATTTGAATATGTAGAATTGAATGATCAATTTCTTCTTCATTTACCTGATGGTAAGGTTCGTCAATCAATAATCCTTTAAAGTTCTTTAATTCAACATTAGGGAACATTTCGAATCTAATTTTAACAGTAATTGGATCACCATCTTTATTGATATCAATAATTGAAGGTTGTTCTGCTAATTTAACGTTTTCGTCAGTTGTATAACTTTTGAAAATATCATTTGCTAATTTTTCAATTGCTTCTAATTCCAAAGAATCGCCAAAACGCTGTTTGATAATATTTGCAGGAACTTTTCCTTTTCTAAACCCTGGTAAATTAGCGTATGCTTGAGCTTGTTTAATTGCAGCATTAAATTCTTTATTATAATCTTCTAAAGAAACGCCAAACTCAACAGTTCTTAAGCAACCTTCTTCTGATACAATTTTATATTCCAAAATCTTACTCGAATAAAATTAACAAATTTTTTTTAAGTGCGGTCGGGGAGAGTCGAACTCCCACGAGTCTCCTCACTAGATCCTAAGTCTAGCGCGTCTGCCAATTCCGCCACGACCGCATAATACAGAATTACAAAATTACGAAAATATTTTATAATAATAAAGCAATAAATATATACAAATAGTTTTTTTAAGAATCGAACATTAAAATGGATATTGAAATAAGAAAAAATCCTTAAAAAAAATTGAATTTTTAACTGAATGTAATGAGTAATCTACATGAAAAAATGACGAATGATTAACGGACAATTCTATCCTTCTATAGATTAATAATAGTTCATATCTTTGAAGGAAAGCATAAATGAAAGATAAATAAAATTTTTATCCTTATATTTATTCTATTCCAAAAACTTCAAATTTTTAATAAATTTAAGTCTTTTCTCTGATATAAGTAATTCTAACATTAATAATAATATACCAATACCAATAAAGTAATAATATTTATCATCATAATCTGAAAACATTTTATCTTTAAAATCAGTTTTTTGCATACCTGCAAGGTCTTGTATTAATTGATTCAAATCTGGCTCAGAATCTGAAGAGCGAATAAATATTCCTCCTCCAGCTGTTGCAATTACTTCAAGAGCTTGTGCATCTAATTTTGTTACAACCACATTTCCTGTTTCATCTTGCAAAAATCCTGTTCTTTGTCCACCATTAACGATTGGCACTGGACCACCATTAACTGAACCCATTCCAATGGTATAAACAAAGAAATTACTTTCTCTAGCAGTTTTTGCTGATGCAATTGCATCATCCTCGTGATTTTCACCATCAGTTATTACAAGTAATGCTTTTGGTTTTTCTTTTGCAAAATTGAAAAACTCGACCCCCATATCAATAGCAGAACCAATTGCAGTGCCTTGAGTTGGCATTAAATCAGTGGAAATAGTATTGACAAACATTTTAGCAGCAGAATAATCTGAAGTCATAGGGAGCTGAATAAATGGTTCTCCAGCGAAAACGATTAAACCAATTCTATCGCCTTGCAATTTATCAATCAATTTATAAATCATTTGCTTGGAGCGCTCTAATCTACTTGGCTTGATATCATCGCAAAGCATTGAATTTGAAACATCGAGTGCTATCACAATATCCACACCTGTACTCTTTGCCTCTACCATTTTGGTGCCGATTTGAGGATTTGCCATACCAATTAGGATGAAAAATAATCCTGTTAAAAATACGCTAAATTTTAACCAAGCCATTGTCCCAGAGCTTTCGGGAATCAATTTTACAACTAATGAATATTCACCATATTTTTTGATTAATTTTTTTCTATTTAATCTGAAAAGATAAAAAACTGCTCCTAAAGCTGGCAACAGTAGCAGTGCCCAAAAATATATATGATTTTCGAATCTAAACATTTTTCTAATAATATAATTTAAAAAAAGTAAAGACGAAATAAGAATTTTACATATTTTTAATTGTGTAATCTTTTATTTGGGATATGTTTAAAAACTCTTTAAAACTATCGCAAAAATTTTACGTCAATAAATTATTTGAAAATTAATTTTAGTTATATATGCAATTTCTGAATCCTTTAGTATTATTTGGTCTGGCTGCAAGTGCAATTCCTTTGATTATTCATTTGCTAAATTTAAGAAAAATCAAGACAATCGAGTTTTCATCTCTAAAATTCTTAAATGAATTACAAAAAAGTTCTATAAAAAAGATGAAAATCAAGCAGATATTATTGCTGATTATTCGTACTTTACTTTTGATTTTCTTAATACTTGCATTTGCAAGGCCATCAGTAAAATCTCATCTTCCGATATTGGGTTCTTACTCCAAAACAAGTGCTATTATTTTGATTGATAATTCATATTCTATGGACGTATCTGATGAATTCGGAAATCGATTTAATCAGGCAAAATCTGTTGCTAAATCCATTATTAAGAATCTCAAAGAAGGTGATGAAGCGGGTTTTGTTCTTTTGTCACCAAATGAAGCGAATGCCAAGAAATCATTAACAAGAAATCTGAAATTAATTGATAATGAGTTGAATTCGGTAAATATAAATAATTTCAGTGGAAATTATATTAATTCATTAAGCAAAATTCAAACTTTGCTTGAAGATAGCAAGAATCTTGTTAAGGAAGTTTATATTATTTCAGATTTTCAAAAATCAAATATTAAAGAAAATCTTGATTCACTTAAGTTTTTTGACAATAATACAATCGTTTATCTAGTGCCAATTGGCGGATATTCAAAATCAGAAATTCAGAATTTATCAATTGATTCAATTAAAATAGCAAGTTCAATTTTTCAAAAGAATAAACCAGTTGAAACTGAATTTTCTGTAATCAATCTTTCAAATAAACAATTCAGCGGAATCGTAGCTAGCAATTACCTTAATAAGCAAAAGCTAGCACAGCGCTCATTTGATATTACTTCTAATGAATCAAAAATGCTAAATATTTCCTCGATCCCATCTGTTTCAGGACTTTATAATGGATATATAGAATTAGAAAATGATGCTTTGGAACAAGATAATAAAAGATATTATGGCTTTATCCTGCCTGAGAAACCAAAATCTGCAATAATTGGTAGCGATGCATCAATCAAATATTTGAAGATAATATTAAATTTAGATATTGATGGACAAAATCCCACAGAAATTTTAGCAAACCGAGAAATTAGCTCAATAGATTTATCTCGATTTGATGTTGTATATTTTACGGGACCTTTCAAAAAAAGTGATTTTGCAATCATAAAGCAATATACCGAAAATGGGGGAGGAGCTTTCATTTTCGCAAATTCAGATACTGACCCTCAAGTTTTTATCGATGGTATGAATAATATCGGACTTAATGTTCAACAAAGTACGAATAATAACCAGGAAATCAGCATTAGAAAAGTTGATAAAATGCACCCACTATTTAGTAATGTTTTCAAAAACCCTGCTGATGAAAAATTGCAAATTGAATCTCCAAAGTTTAATAAATTTTATAAAATTTCAGGTGGACAAAATATCATTAATATGGATAATGGCTCTATTTTATCAGAAATAAAAAATAAGAATGGTAAAATTTTAGTATTTGGCTCATCAACAGAAGAAAAATGGAGTAATATTGCTGTTTCTTCGATATTTCCAACAATAGTTTATAGATCGCTTTATTATTTAAGTTCAAAGGAACTTAGAAATTTATCAATACATCCTCAATATTCATATTTATTAGAAATACCATCAAAATTAGCAATTAGCGGAAAATTTAAAATGGTAAATCCTGACAACTCAGAATCCTTTTATAATCCAGCTCAAATTGGTGATAAATATATAATTGAATTAACAAATCTCAATAAATTTGGAAATTATATTTTATATAATTCGTTAAATCAAATTGTTAGTATTCTTTCTGTAAATCCTGAAAATTTAGAGAGTAAAATTGATAAATATTCTTCAGATGATACCAAGAAATGGTTTACTGAAATAAGCAATTCTGGGACCAAAATCGAAGAAATAAAAGAGTATAATGACATTAATAAATCAATATCCCGAGCTAAAGCAGGAACAGAGCTATGGCAGATTTTCGTGATTTTAGCAATTGTTATGGCTTTATTAGAATTATTAATTCAAAGAATGTATAAAAATGAATAATTGGCATAAGAGTTGCAGCAATATATTGAGTAAAGGAAATAGTTCTTTTATATGTATATATTGATTGATTTTAGCTTTTTAACTGTAAAAAATAGTTTAAATGGCTAAAAATGACCATAAAAATTATGATAATAGATTAGATAAATAAGGATGGACAAAAATGAATTACTCGAAAAATATAACCGAACATCAGTCAGTAAATGAGCTGAGGCGAAGAATCAAAGAGTGTAAAAGCACTTTATTGAATCTGCTTGATGATTGGCATTTTTTCCAGAATGTTCTACAGCCAAGAATTATGTTTATATATGAAACATTCTTTGGGGATTTAGAAGCGGAGCTTCACAATAAAACTCGTTCTGCTGCAGAATTAGAACGAAGAATCGAACTTCTTTATTATAAAATTAATAAAGGGGAACCAATTACTGAAAAGACAATTGAATTTATTAATAACCTTGTAAACAAGGAATTCGAAAGATATAGAGCAGATTTAAATAATGCAAATATTAGCTTTGACAAAAAAAATAATGAACAGATTGATATCATTATTAATGATTTGGATATTGGCTATATTTACAGACAATTAGTTAAAAGATTACATCCAGATATAAATGGCTATACCGAAGAATTTGAAAAATATTGGGGCAATGTTCAAGATGCTTATCAGCACAATAATCGCCATAGATTAAGAATGTTTTTTAAAATTCTTTGTGTTGACGAAGATGGTTTTATTGATAGCAATATGAATGAAGAGCTTAAGCTCAGAAATGAAGTTAAAGAGCTTGAATTGAATATTGATATGGAAAAACGTAAAATTGATCGTATGAAAAGACAAGAGCCATTTATTTTTGAAGACAAACTCAAAGATTTCAGCTGGATTGAAAAAAGACAAGGAATTTTGAAGGAAAAAATTAGTTATTTAGAACGTCAGATTCAACAAAATGAAAGTTTATTAAAGGCAATTACTGTTAATTCTGAATTAACCCCAAGCAAGTCCTCTAATAACAAGAGTTATCATTTTCATAATGATTTCTTCCAAACAGCTTATGGAATTTAATTCCAGTGATAAATAAAAAAATGGGTTAGCTCTTTTAAAAAAGCTAACCCATTTTTTTTTGTATAGATAATTAAATCTTAATATCCAAATAGCCTTTTTGAAGTTGATTCGAGGCTGTTTTGTTATTATTTTGAGCCGGTTGGGAATTTGCCATTAAAGCTAAAGTCTGCTTTTGAGAAGACTGATTACCAACTGTAGTTTCTCTTAACATTTCCTTTTTGATTTCCATAGGAGCATTAAGCTGTTCATTCTGTTTTGCGGCAATCCTTTGCGTGTTTTTAAGTTCAACATTCATATTATTTTCTCCGCAATATTCATTTACAATTATCCGTTTTACTTGTATCGGACACTTTTCTAAAAACTTTAGTGTTTTTTTTGTTTATTTATGACTTTTTTTGCTTTTTTCTTTTGATTCTTTGTGTTTTGATTCTTTTGCAGAATGTGCTTCTTCAGCAATTTCTAAATAATCAACAACTCCAGATTTAAAGTTATAATAACCACCAAGAATTGAAATTTTATTTTCGTGCATCAACTCTTCAATTATTTTACTATTTTCTTTAATATAATTGATTTGTTCGCCAACATTCATATCAGTAACAAATTTTACTTGTTCTTCTTTAGCAATTTTCTTTGATTTAGATACTGAAGGAGTAATTTTATCAATTATAGCATTGATATTTGGACTTTCTGTTTTTCCACTAATTGAAGCCTTAACAGCTCCACAAGCTTCGTGTCCCATTACTAATAATACTTTTGAATGTAGATGTTCTGCTGCATATTCAATACTACCTAAAGCTACTTCATCAATTACGTTTCCTGCTGTTCTTACCACAAAAATGCTTCCTAAGCTAGCGTCAAAAATGTATTCAGGAGAAACTCTGGAATCGGAGCAACAAACAACTATGGCATAAGGTTCTTGACCTTTTGCTAATTCATCGCGTTTAACAACGTGATCGTATTTGTTCATCTTGCCTTTAATATATCTTTCGTTACCTGATTTTAATTGATTTACAGCATTAACAATTGCATAAGGTGTGATTTCTTCTGCAAATGAGAAAGAAGAAAAAACATAGAATGATAACAAAAACAGAGTGTTAATTTTTTTCATAAATAGTCTCCAAATTGTTTTTAATAATAAAATTATTTAT
>CAIWET010000619.1 GCA_903911805.1 uncultured Ignavibacteria bacterium
CTGAAGAATCAAACAACAACAATAAGCGTTCAAGACGTAAAAAAAGTTCAAATGAGAATAATATAAACCCTGAATCTTTTCTTGGGAATAAAATACCACCAAATTCAGTTGATGCTGAAATGGCGCTATTAGGTTCATTGTTGATTGATAAAAATGCAATCAGCAAAGCAATAGAAATTATTTCTGTTGATAGTTTTTATAATGAAAAAAATAAAATTATTTATCAAACCCTGCTTTCAATGTTTGATAAAGGCTCAACTCCAGACCTTGTTACTTTAGCTGAAGAACTTATCAGAAAAGAAGTTTATGATGCTATTGGTGGAACAATGTACCTTACTGAAATAAGTGAGTCCACACCAACAGCTGCCAACGTTGATAATTATGCCAGAATTATTCAGGAAAAATATTTAAAAAGATGCTTGATTAATACAGCTTCTGGGATTTTGTCAGATGGATATGACGAATCTACTGATGCTTTAGAATCAATCGATAAAGCCGAAGCAGCCATTTTTGATATTGGAGAAAAAAGATTTACAAGAAGCTACGTAGATATCAAAACTTTATCTAACGAAGCTATCGATATGATTGGTAAATTGATTGATCAGGATAAAACAGGAATGTCAGGTGTTCCTTCTGGTTTCACTAGAATGGATGATATGCTTGGAGGATTCCAAAAATCTGATTTAATCATTTTAGCTGCACGTCCTTCTATGGGAAAAACAGCTTACGCTCTTTCAATAGCAAGAAATGTTGCTGTTGAATATAAAGTTCCAATTGGATTCTTTTCGCTCGAAATGAGTAATATGCAGTTAGTGATAAGGTTGATTTCAGGAGAAGTAAAAATAAATGCTCAATCAATCAGAACAGGAAAAATCGGACACGACGATTTGACAAAAATGGTTTACAAAATGGGTAGATTAGCAGATTCTCCAATTTATATTGATGACTCCCCTACTCTTACTGTTTCTGAATTGAGAGCAAAAGCCAGAAGAATGAAAGCCGAGCATAATATTCAAATGGTGTTTGTTGATTATCTTCAGTTTGTTCATCCTCCAAAGGCAGATAGCCGTGAGCGTGAAATTTCAATTATTTCTCGTTCATTGAAACAATTGGCAAAAGAATTAAATATTCCGGTAATGGCATTAGCACAGTTAAACCGTGCTGTGGATAGCAGAACTGACAAGCGACCACTTTTATCGGATCTTAGAGAATCTGGCTCTATAGAGCAGGATGCGGACGTTGTGATGTTTATTTATCGCCCAGAAGTTTATAAAATCAAAACTTGGGACGATAACAATGATCCAACCGAAAATACAGCCGAAATTATTGTTGCTAAGCAAAGAAATGGTCCTACTGGGTCATTCAGATTAGCTTATGTAAAAGATTATGCAAGATTTGAAAATCTTGATATGTATCATACAGCTCCTGAAGAATATTTAACTGATTCTGACTTTGAAAATCAGGAGGATTCGAATTTCTAATGAGTGCTTCATTTATTAGTTTCATATCGAAAAAATTGTCAATTCCAGTAGAAAGGAAATTATTTCATAAATTTTCTACTTGGGTTGGGGTTATAAGCGTTGCCTTGGGGAGTTTAGCTATTTTAGTTTCACTTGCAGTTTTGGGTGGATTCGAAAAAATGTTAAACGAAAATGCAGTGAAATTCACTTCTCACATTAAAATTAAGGGGTTTGGATTAAGAGCAATACCAGATTTTGAAGAAAAAATTAAAGTATTAAAAAGTAATTTACCAGAAATTTCTAATGCATATCCAATTTTGGAACGAGAGAGTTTAATTAGCTCTAAAGAATTTGTTGATGGAATAATTTTAGAGGGCGTAAATGATTCATTCAAAAGTCAGGTAAAAAATAATATCATTAAAGGTGAATTTTCATTTTCGGATAAAAATTCCAAAGAAATAATAATTGGCAAAAAGTTAGCCGACAAATTGAACGTCGATTTGGGTGGCGAAGTAATCATTTATACTATAAAAGATTATTCTAAAAAAGATTTTTCATTCCCTGAAGTTAATAAATTTAAAGTTAAAGCTATTTATGAAACTGGAATGGCTCAATATGATGATTTAATTGTATATGTGCCTTATGCAACAGCTGGAGCAATTTTAAAATTGCCTGAAAATTATGCAACTTCTATTGAAATTATTTTAAATGATGTTTCAAAAGTAAGGTCAATTCAGGATAAAATTGAAACTTTGATTGATTATCCTTATAATTTCACTTCAAATTTTTACGAACTTCATTCTTCAATCTTTGCCTGGATAGAAATTCAAAAAGAACCTATTCCTTTAGTACTTGGATTAATTAGCATCGTAGCAATTTTCAATATAATAACAATTTTATTGATTACAATTGTCGAAAAAACTAAATCTATTGCAATTTTAAGAACATTAGGATTAGGAAGGCGCTCAATTTTACAAATATTTATGATGCAAGGTTTAAAAATCGGATTAAAAGGAGTAATAATTGGAAGCTCAATTGCAATTACTTTTTCGATATTGCAATTAAACTTTAAATTAATTAAATTACAAGGTTCTATCTATTTTTTAGATTCAGTACCAATTGAAATTAATTGGTTGCATTATTTATTAGTTTTTATTTTTACTTTAACAATTACGATAATAGCAACTATCACACCAGCATTAATCGCATTGAGAATAAAGCCCGCTCAGGCATTGAGATTTAAATAATTTCGCCAAATAGGTCATATTCTTCAGCATCTGTAATTCTAACTTTTACAAAATCTCCTGTTTTATAATTCTTTTCTGAATTGAACATTACATAATTATCAACTTCTGGTGCATCAAATTCTGATCGACAAATAAACTCATTTTCATTTTTGGAATCAACTAAAACTCTATAAATATTTCCTATTTTTTCCTGATTTTTCTTTAAAGAAATTCCTTGTTGAAGAAGCATCAATTCTTCACGTCTTTGGTCTTTTTTCTTTTGAGTAATATTATCTTTGTAAATGTATGCTGGAGTATTATCCTCGTGGGAATATGTGAATACGCCAATTCTATCTAATTGAGCTAATTGAATAAAACTTTTCAATTCTTCAAAATCTTCATTTGTTTCACCAGGAAAACCAACAATAAATCCAGATCTGATTGTAATATCTTTTACTTTAGATCTCATCGTATTTATTAGCTCCAAAGTTTTTTCCTGAGTAATTCCTCTTCTCATTTTTTTAAGCATTCCGTTCGAGCCGTGCTGCAGTGGTATATCCACATATTTGCAGACATTGTCTCTTTCGTTCATCAAGTCAAGTAATCCGTGCTGATAAGTTGTAGGGTATGCATAAAGTACCCTAAGCCACTCAATTCCAGATTCAGATGAAATTTTATCAACAAGTTCAACTATTCTTCTTTGATTATATAAATCCTGCCCATAATTTGTAGAATCCTGGGCTATTATATTAATCTCTTTAATTCCTTTATCAACTAATTTTTTAGCTTCGTCAACCAAATCTTCAAATTTTCTTGAATGGTGTTTTCCGCGAATCAAAGGTATTGCACAAAAAGCACATTCGTGATCACAACCCTCGGAAATCTTCAAATAAGCATAATGCTTGGGAGTTAGAATTTCTCTTTCGTAATTCCAAAAATATTCATCGGTTTTCTTGAGTGAACGAATAATGTCCTGTCCAGCATTAAGTCCAAAAATATTATCTACTCCCGGCAATTGACCAATCAAGTCATTACCATAACGCTCTGAGAAACATCCAGAAACTATTACTTTTTTTAATTTGCCTTGTTCTTTTAAATTAAGAGCCTGATAAATTACTCCAACGCTTTCTTGCTTTGCTGAATTTATAAATCCACAGGTATTTATAATTGCAGCGTCAGCTTTATTTATATCTTCTTCGTATCCAATATTATTGGCTTTAAGTAATCCAAGAATCGACTCTGAATCAACCAAATTTTTGGCACATCCTAATGTAAGAATAGCCACTTTTTTTATATCTTTGCTCATTTTTCTATTTTTTCGTCAAATATTTTGGGTAAAATTTCTATTACTGCATTTCTATTGTAAAATCTTCCTTCAGGAGTACTATTATCAAAATATGAATGCATATAATATTCGCCAAAACCCAATGGTATAATTTGAGCTTTGGAATTAGGAATCATTGTATTTATTAGTGATTTTATTGCACTAGATCTATTCATCGACATTTTTGTGTTATTCTTTTCTTCGCCAATGTCATCGGTATGAGAGTGAATAAAAACAGTTTTATCATTTCTGATATTTGGATTTATCATTTTATTTATCATTTGATAGTAATCATCAACATTACTATTTGAGCCATAATTGAATAATAGAGAATATTTTACAACTCTTTTATCATCTGGCATCATTACTTTTTTAAGATTAATGTCTTTTGATTGAGAAAATGAAGACTTGTCTTTATTGAAAAAATTCACCTGAACATTAAAATCAGATTCATTTATACCTCTCATAATTTTTGATGGGTCAATTCTAATATAATTATCCTCAAAAGGTCCAAATGCCTGAGTTCTTTGCAAATTATTAAAACTAACAGACCAATTTTTTACTCCTGCCGCATCGTCAATAATAAATTCGAGATCATTGTCTAATTGCGATTCAGAAATATAATCCAATTTTATTGGTTCATAAAGAACTATATCATTAAATATAAACTCAACTCTTTTGTTTTCTGCATCTAATCTTGCTTTATCAGCAGCTGAAGCATTTTGACTTGCCGATGGATTTCTAGGGAGATTTCTTCCTTCTGTTGAAATTAATCCTGGTTTAATATTGAAAACTTCAACTAAATATGTTTTGATTTTTTCAGCTATTTCCTTTCCTTTATTAGTAAATGGGTCAGAGCCGATAAGCATCAATGAAACATTTGGATTTTTTTTCATCCTGTCAGCATAAATATTAAGAATATTATAATATGCTTTGAATTGATCAAAATGATATTCTTTATTATTAATTTTTGTATTTGATTTATCTAAAAATGTTTTTTCGTCGAATATTTTAGCAATTTCATTATTTATTAAATTATATCTTGCAGGTATTTCATCAGAATTTCTATCAAAAAACACGTGTGGAATGATTGGGAAGTATTCCTCAACTCTTCTTATTTTAAAATTTCCACCACTTCCCTGACTAACTTCAAAATCTTTCTTTTCTTCGTTAGTCTCATTTACTAAAATTGTCTCTTTAGAGTAATTTGGAAAATCATAAGCGATTTTAGCACCGAGTCTAATTGTAGTTGTACTCCAAATATCATTTATAGAATTTTGACCTGTATTTTGATAAGTTGCTTCTCTTTGATTGAAAATCCAGCTCAACTCAGCAAATGGAGCAATAATTAGATTGCTTTTATCCGCATAAGTTTTAAGAATAAAATCATAAGAAGTTCCTGCAGTTAGTCCGAAAACAAATGAATTCATTCCAGAAATCTGACTCTTATTTGTTGAATATATTTCATTAATATTTGGATTGTATGAGCTCTCGGTTTGCAATGCAAATAAGAATTGAAATCCACCATAAAATGATAATTTGTTGTCAGGTGGATAATAATATTTAATTATTGGCTCTATATTCAAATATGACAAACTTAGGTCAAATTGCGAAGTAATATCGCCTTTTTTATCTTCAACTTTGCCACTTCTGTCGTCATAAGATAATCTTAATTCTGTTCCCCACCAACTTCCAGATTTATATTCATAAAATATACTTCCATAAGGTCCAACTCCAGAGCCATCAAAATAAACCATTGGTACAAAATCAAAACCAGATGGTGATAGATCTTGATATCCCAATGAATTTAGATTGTAATTCAAACCTAAATTAGCTCCAATACCCCAACTATCTAGTATTTTTTGTGAAAATACGTCATTTATTGTAACGAACAGAACAAAGATAACTACTAAATATTTAAATTTCATTATAACCCCAATTGTTTAACGAACGACAGAGAAACGTTTCATAAGAGGGTGGACGGGAAGGTAGGTGAGGGGAACACGGGCGCAGACGTTTACTTGAAC
>CAIWET010000620.1 GCA_903911805.1 uncultured Ignavibacteria bacterium
ATAAATCAAAAGAAGAATTGATTGAAGAAATAGAAAAACTGAAAAAAGAAAATGAATCTTTAAGTCAGAATAATATTTCTGAAAAGAATAATTCTACATTTGAACAAAAGCTCATAACAAGTATTAATGCGTTATCAAAGGGTGAAGATATTGCTAAATTTGGTCATTGGTTATTAAATGTAGAGACTAAGGAAGTGATTTTTTCTGCCGGTGCAAATAAACTTTATGGAATTGATAAAACAGAGAATTCACTTGAATTTTTATTGAGCATTGTTTTGCCTGAATATAGAGAATTTCTTAATGAAAAATTATCAAATTTAATCAATAAAAATGGTGAATATAATATTGAATATAAAATCAAGCGATTAAATGATGGTAAAATAGTTGACATAAATTTAATTGCTGAATATGATGCTAAAAATAACATAGTTTTTGGGTCAATTCAAGATATTACTGAGCAAAAAGTAATAGAAAATACTTTGATTGAGAATAAAAAACAATTAATTGAAGTTTTAGAAAATTCAATTGATGCAAATTATCATAGAGATTTGAAATCACTTAAATACAAGTATTTAAGCCCAGTTTTTGAAAAATTGACTGGATATTCAATTGATGATTTTATTGAATTTACATTGGAAAAAGCATTATCATTGATGCATCCAGATGATATTGAAGTTGTAAATAAAACAATTGATTTAGCTCTAAATGATTCTCCAGAAGTACCATATCAAATTGAATATAGATTTTTGAATTTAAATGGAAATTATATTTGGTTGCAAGACCAATTTAAAGTTATTTTTAATTCAGATGGTATGCCTATTTCAATTATAGGTAGTATTAGTGATATAACAAAAAGGAAAAGAACTGAAGAATCTTTATCAAAAAATGAATCACTACTTCAGTTAATAATTGACAAATCTGCAGATGTTATATGGATAATGAATACTAATACTAATAAATTTACTTTTGTAAGTCCATCAGTCGAAAAACTAAGAGGATTTACTCCCGAGGAAGTAATGCAAAGGCCTGTAAATGAATCTGTTACTCCTGAATCTTCTATAATAATTACAAAATACTTGAATGAATATCTTCCTAAATTTTTACTTGGAGACTATACAAGCAATATCGGTATTACCGAAATCGACCAACCTTGCAAAGATGGTTCTATTGTTCATACTGAAGTTACAACATCATTAATGTTGAATGATAATGGTGAAATAGAAATATTGGGAATATCCAGGGACATAACTGAACGAAAAAAGAATGAATTAAAATTACGTAACAGCGAAGAGAAATATCGTTCAATGTTCGAAAATATTCACGATGTTTATTATGAAGTTGATTTAAATGGCAAGATAATCGAGATAAGTCCATCAATTTTTTCCGTTTCTAAAGGCAGTTTCAAAAGGGACGATTTAATTGGAATTGATTTACAAAACGTATATAAAAATAGAGAAGATAGAGAAAAATTCCTAGGTCAAATAAGAAAATTTGGTTTTGTTAATGATTATGAACTGGAATTATTAAATAAGGATAATATTCCTACTCATACTTCAGTAACTGCCAAAATACAATTTGATATTAATAATAATCCTGTAAAAGTAGTTGGGGTACTTAGGGATGTTACTGAAAGAACTATAGCCAAAATTGAACAAAATAATTTATTAGAGCAATTAAAAGAATCCAATAAAATTATTGAATCCAATTTAAATCAAAAAAATGAATTGATTGCACAATTAACAGAAGCAAAATCCAACTTGGAAGTGATTAATTCAGAAAAAGATAAGTTTTTCTCGATTATTGCACACGATTTAAAGTCACCTTTTAGTGGATTTCTTGGTATTACAAAATTTATGGCCGAGCAAATTCAAGAACTCACTTTTGGTGAAATGAAAGAATATAGCAAGATTATTCAAAAATCTGCTTTAAATCTTTATAAACTATTAGAAAATCTTTTGGAATGGTCGCTTATTAAACGAGGTATGATGGAATTTAATCCACTTAACTATGATTTACAAGAGATTATTAAGGAAAATGTAGATGTTATCTATGCAAATGCAAAACAAAAGAATATCCAGGTAATAAACATCATTCCTAATGATATTTCAATTTATGCAGATCATCATATGTTAAATACTGTTATTCGAAATTTACTGAATAATGCTATAAAATTTACACATGAAGGTGGATTTATTGATATTGGAATCCAAAGACCAAAAATAAATTTCGATAATTCAGTTTGTGTCTTTATTAAAGATAGTGGTATTGGAATGGATGATGATATTAAATTAAATTTATTTAAATTAAATGCAAATGTTTCTAGAACAGGAACAAATGATGAGCCAAGTTCAGGCTTAGGTTTATTACTTTGTAAAGAATTTATTAATAAGCATAACGGTGAAATTTGGGTAGAAAGCGAAGAGGGAATAGGAAGTACTTTCTATTTTAGACTACCAAATAATTAGTCACTTTATTTATAGCAATAAAAATTCAAAATTAGCTTATCTTTGTAAAAAGTAAATAACTAATATGGAGGTTATTGTGACGAATTCACATAAAATTGCATTGTTTTTCTTGATTTCAGTATTATATTTATCATCTTGTAATGATAATTCAACAAATCCTACCAATACAAATAACAGTATTGATACCGCATTTACAAATATTACTTGGGCGACTAATACAATTCAGTTTGAAGCAAAAGATGTTTTAGAAACTGATAGTACCTTTACTTATTTTTTATTCGATGTGAATAATGTAAATGCAAAAAAGCTGAAAGAAGGAAGCTTTATCTATGTTTACGGAAAAGCTTTAAAAAAAGTTTATTCAGTTGAAAGCGATAATCGTTATATATTGATTAATACAGATCCTTGTTTGTTTACTGATGCTGTAAAAGATGCTGATATTTCTTGGAATAGACCAATAAATTTTGATAAAGCTATAAAATCATACTTTTACAATGGAAAAAAGCACGATATACCTCAAGGCGATGAATTTGAAATGTCTGCTCCAATTGGCAATGATATGAAAATGAAAATTACTATTAAAACTGAAAAAGACAGAATGGATGCATCATGCGATATCATCAAAGAAATTGGTAAAGTGGGTGAAGTAAAATATGGGTTTGAGGGTTTTGTTCAAAATATGGTTTCTACTGGCAAGATTAAAATTACCGATGGGAAATTAAAAGAATTTTCTCAAAAAAATCAAAATATTGAAGGTGAAGTAACTGTGCAATTAGTTGCTACAGGTTCTTTGAATCAAATGCTTGGTCCTATTGAATTACCTTTTGTCTTGATGAAAATACCAATAGTAGTTGGTGGAATTCCAATGTTTCTTAATCTTAAAATTTTGTTTGTAATTAATACTACAACAGCATCAATTGATGCTTCGGCATACATCAAATCAAAATTTACTTTTAATTCTGAAACTGGTATAAAATATGATGGCACTACTTATGCCGCTGAAGCATCAGCAGGACCATATAAATATGATTTCATTAAAGATTCAAATTGGGTTGCTAGTTCAGTTGTAGCTGGATTAAATTTTGGATTGACATTCCCAAGATTTGAATTAGAAATGTTTGGCGAGATAATAGTTCCTTATGTTCAAACGGCTTTTTTGATTGGAGGATCATTTACAACAGGCACAAAACCCTGTATGAAAATTGATTGTTCATATATTGGAGCAATTGGAGTTGATCTTAGCTTTTTAGGATTAAAAGCTAGCTATAAAAAGAACTTATGGCAGTGGGATCAAAATATTCGGAAATCTGGCCAATGTGATTAATTTTTAAAAGGACTGCCAATAAATGACAGTCCTTTCTTTTTATTTATTTTAATCTAAACTGAACTGGTATATTCAACCAACAATTAACTGGAGTGCCATTTTGAATAGCAGGAGTATAAATTGCTTTGGCAGAAGCATTTAAAGCTGCTTTTTCTAAAATTGAAGAATCAGAGCTTAAAATTTCACTCTTTAATGGTTTGCCATCTTTGCCTACTAAAACTCTAATGATTACTCTACCTTCTAAACTCATATTTCTTGCCATATCTGGATATACTATTGATTTTGCTAATGACTCCAAATCAACATTAGGTTCAATTTCTACTTCATTACCTTCAAATTCCTTTTCTTGAACAATTTGACTTGAAATTTTAGTTTCTTTTATTTCAAGGTCAACTTTGTTTAATATTTCGTTTATATCAATCGTTATTTTTCCTTCTTCCTTAGATAAAGAAGTTGCTAAATTATCCCAAGTGGCATAATCTTTCAAATTATCTGTTATTGATTTATCAGTAATTGGTTTTGGATTGCCTGCTTTTTCAAGAGTAGCGAAATCATTGCTAAATTTTGGAGCATCCACTGGCAAACTAATAGGAGGTTCTACCTGATGAATAATATCGATAGGAACATAGTTTTGAGGTGCAATTGTTATCTGATCTTTTCTAATATCTTGAACCATATTAAGACTCCAAATTACAAGCAATAAAACAGAAATCAAAGCAATTGTGTTTCCAAAAGATATAAAAGTATATCTTTTAAGGCTTCTTTTGATTTCCTGAGCACCATATTGAATTTGTGGTTTAATCGAAATTGCTATATTTCCTAATGACATAACGCCTCCTAAAGTACAAATATGTTAATCGAATATTGGGTTTAGCTTTTATTATTTTTTTCTATATTTTTAGCTTTTCACCTCCTTTTGATAATAAGACAAATCAATGTATAAAAAGGTTACAATTTAATTTATTACTTTAAAAAAATCAATTAATTCAAAAGTTCCAAATTATTTAAATTGATTAAAAAAACTTGAAGTTATAAAAAAAACATTAAAAATCAAATTATTAAATATTTCTTCTCCGAAAATA
>CAIWET010000621.1 GCA_903911805.1 uncultured Ignavibacteria bacterium
AGATATGAATGATAAAGAGGATTTTTGTTAAGAAAGTTCAATTTATATCAAAATAAGTAGAAAAAAAAATTAAAAGAAATAAGTTAATTTCATAATTTTTAATTATTAATTTAAGAGGTTTTATGAAAAAAAATGTATTTAACGTAATCGTTATTACACTAGCGCTTGTAGTAGGTATAGGTCTATGGGCATTCTATTTCGGTATGCCTTCGCATTTTGATGCAAAGGGTAAACCAAATCATATTCTTGGTGTTATTTACACTGGTGGTCCAATCGTAGGTATTTTGCTTGGCTTATTACTTACATCAATCACTTATGTTTTTGAAAGAGCATTAACAATTTCAAAAGCAAAAGGAAAAGGCGACATTTTGGCATTTGTTAAAGTAGTATTATCAGCACTTGAAAAAGGCGATTATGCTGCAGCATTACAAGCTTGCGAAAAACAAAGAGGTTCGTTAGCAAATATTATTCGTTCAGCAGTTGAAAGATTCAAAACAGTTGAAAATGATGATCAAATTGATAAAGAAAAGAAAATGAGCGAAGTTCAGAGAGCAATCGACGAAGCAATCAATCTCGAAACTCCATTATTGGAAAAGAATTTGGTTATTATGTCAACTGTAGCTTCAATTTCTACTATGTTTGGATTGTTAGGTACAACAATCGGTATGATCAGAGCATTCTATGCTTTAGGTCAGCAAGGTGGCGGCGTTGATGCGTCAATGTTAGCTATCGGTATCTCTGAAGCTCTTTATAATACAGCTGGTGGTTTGCTTGCTGCTATCGTTTCAATTATTTCTTATAACTTCTTTACCACTATGGTAGATAATTATGTTTATGTAATTGATGAATCAATTTTAAACATAAATGAACTTTTAACAAGTAGAGTTAAGAAATAATAAGGAGCCCACAAAGTGCCAAAAGTAAAAAAGAAAAGAATGAGTTTTGTTATTGATATGACACCTCTTGTAGATATCACTTTTCTTCTTTTGACTTTTTTGATGTTCACTGCTCAGTTCAAATCCGAATCTGAAAGTGCTCAGACCTTTACGATCGAAAGACCAGGGGCTGCTGCAGATACTACAAAACTTCCAGATAAAGATTTAGCAGTTATTAAAATTGCTATTGCAAAAGAAAATAAATTAGATACTTCGTATTACTTTACTATAGCTAATTCTAAAGATAAAGATGCGATTCTGTCAAAATTACCGGATGTTGATCCTGAAAGATTCAAAGCCGGAATTATCAAATGCGATAGAGATTCAATTTTATTAAGTAATTTCGTTAGGGCTACCCTTTCGGTTAATCCTAAAACGAGATTTGCGATTGAAGCAGATAAATCAGTGAGATTTAAATTGGCGTTTGACGCAATGAACATATTGAGAAAAAATAAAGCATTAACATTTAATTTTGTTACTGAAAAGAAGAAAAATAACTAATGTATTTATTTTTATTTAAATTAATGAAAAAAAGATAAAAAGGAGATAGATTATGGCAGGAGGAGGCACCTTAGGTGGCGGTGGCAAAGCTAAACGCGGAAAACATAGCAAGAGGAAGAAGAAAAAAAGAGTAGGCTTCGTACTTGATATGACTCCTTTGGTTGATATTACTTTTCTTTTGCTAACGTTCTTTATGTTTACTACTACAATGATGCAGCCACAGGTAATGGAAATGAAATTGCCACCTGAACTTTACGAAGAAACTCAGGTTGATGCAAGTAAATTATTTACATTATTGCTTAGAGGCGATGGCGAGTTGTTTTGGTATAAAGGAAAAATGGAACTTAAGCAAGAGCCGTTGAACGCTCCGGTTAAAGTAAGTTTGGATACAAATTTAAGAAAATTAGCCGAAGAAGAAAACTTACAACCTAAAGTTAGAAACCAACTTATCACAGTATTGAGAATCGAGGATGATGCTCAATTTGATAAAGTTGTTGGGATTCTTGATTATTTAAATCAAGCTGAAATCAAGATTAGTGAAGTAATCTTGAGTGAAAAAAATGCTGATGGTACAGCAAAATTCCCGAAACGTGATAGAAGATTTACTATTGCGCCTCTGGAAGAAGACGAAAAAGAATATTTAAGGAGCCAAAAATGACAACTGCAAATGTAACAGTTAAAATGGCGGCTCAATCTACATATGGAGCCGTAGAAGTAAAAGAGTTTATTAGAAAATATACTTATATTGGCTTTGGACTTACTGTTGCAATCTTTATTGCTATCCTAGCTATTTGGTGGGGTATTAATAAAGCTCAACAAGCAAATGATGATGCAAAAAGATTTTTAATTCCAAAATCAAGCATTACAATGGATCAATATGCTCAGGACAATCAGGCAGAAGCAGAAATTGCTCCTCCTCCTCAGGATATGAAAATTGAATATGCTACAGCTCAAAAAGCTGGTAATCCAGTTCCTGTAACTGATTTGGAAATTATTAAAGATCTTAAAGAATTTGCGACCATGGATCAGTTAGATCAATCTTTATCAGCTAACCAAGGTATTGAAGTTAGTGATTTGAATTCGGTGCTTGATAATGCTAACTTATCTGATAAATCAACTCAGATTACTACTGCTGTTGAATCTTTGCCAGAAGATGGTGTGTTTATGGAAGTTGAAAGCGAACCAAACGTTGATTTGGAAGCTTTGATGAAAAAAATTGTTTATCCTGAAACTGCTCGTAGAGCTGGCGTAGAGGGTAGAGTAATTGTTAGAGTATTGGTTGGAAAAGATGGAAAACCAATTAAATCTAAAATTCAAAGTTCTGAATCTTCATTGTTAGAAAATGCTGCTTTAGAAGCAGTTAATAAAACTTCTTTCGTCCCTGCTATTCAGAATGGCAGCCCTACAACCTGTTGGGTTTCGATTCCAATTCAATTTAGATTGAAGTAAAAAATTAAAAAGGACTTTTGTTGATTCGAAAGTCCTTTTTTTTACTAAACCTTAAACCGTAATATCGTTTTTAATTTATTTGATACAGTCTTTCTTGCATCAGACAAATAAATTTCTCTATGTACTTTTGAAAGTCGCTTCAAATCAAGGTTTTCAGCAAATTCCTCCATTTGTTTAAAGCTATTTGGTTCATCATCGTAACTTCCAAGATGCATCATTTGAATACAATCCCCATCTTCAATTGATTCAAATTTTACCTCATCTAATAATCGATGAGGCTTCTTATTTTTAGTTTTTTGAATAATTTCATTGGCAAAATCAATGGTTACAAAATTCGGTTGCCTAATCATTAAATTGAAAACCAGGTCATCTTTATTTATAATTCCATTAAAATTTGCTCTGGCTTCTTCTTTGATATCCCAAATACCTTCGAGTGGATAAACAGTATATTCAAAATAATTCTCAGGTGCATTACCTGACTTAGGACTCATTTTAATCGCATAAGAAAGAGAATATAAAACTCCGATATATTCACCAAATATTTCATCATTCGGATTACAAGCACCCTTGATTGTGAAAAAATTAAACTTAGGTACAAATACTCTTTCAGGTTTATTTTTAGGTAAATAAATTGATTTCTCTGATTTTCTCAAGTCGTGTTTCATATTCAAGCTCAAAATTCTTACAATAGTAAATAAACTAAAAAAAATGATTATTATTTTAATAAAAGTTATATTAA
>CAIWET010000622.1 GCA_903911805.1 uncultured Ignavibacteria bacterium
ATTGATTTTCTTTACCTATAAAAAACAACTATCGCTACGTTTACCGGAAATACCCCCTAAGATAAGTGGTTTGTATGTAGCGGTAGTTCTATTTGGTATAGCTTTTTACTTATTTCTTGTATTTTATCTAAAACGAGTTTACTATTTTCTTCATTAGAATTAAATATTATAATTGAATCATGAATTGTAGCATATATAATATCTTTAGGTATTTCTGGTAATAAATTATTGATCCAGAGCTCTGCTTCCATTTTTTGAATTTCTATTGCTAAAAGTGAACCACCTTTATTGAAGTAATTATTTGATTCTAAAGTTGATTTTTTAAGCTCATTTTTTTTATTTAAAAGCCAGTTATAAACATTAGGGAATCTTTTATAAAAGTATAAAGAAATTTTTTGTTTATAAATATCATCTCCTATTGGTTTTTTTAATCTTTGAACTTTTTTACAATTACCATTTGTAAATAAAATTGCTTTCATCATATATTCTTTAACACAATTTCTACTTTCATTCATTTCTTCTGCCATTAAATCATATATTGTACCATTTAAACAGGCATTAATAAAATCATAATCAGGCTCAAAGCCCTCTTGCTTCATTTTTAAGCAAATTAATAATGGTTGGGTATTCTTACCATCTATTTCATATTTATCAAATATCATTTCACCAGTATTTTTATCAACTAAACAAAGAAATTTTCTTAATTTCTTTGGAAATGATGTCATTGAAGAATGAACTCTATGATTCTTATCTGATATTGATATCTTATCATTAAAGCCATTATTAAATGCATTAATTGATCTTATGTAATAATTAGCATTATTAATAATTTTGCTTCCATTAGATTTTAATTCATTTGCATTAGTTGAAATCCATTCATGAGCTTTTTCAAAATCAATATGTATTAGTTTCAAATTTCTTGCTTGGTTTAATAGAAATTCAGCATTATTTTCAATAAAATTTTCTTGTTGGGATAAAATTTGCAGTTCATTGAATTTCTTTAAAACACTTTTATTTCTAATTTTTCTTGCTAATGGTTTATTGAAGATATAGTTTTTATGTATTCTATAACTTTTAGGATATAAGCCAGTACAATATGAATTATTAATTTCAATTATCTCTAATTCTACTAACCTTTGCAAAATTTCTTTATAATTGTCTCTTGCCAATATTTTGATAATGATATTTATATTTATGCCTTGAAAAGGGTTATTATCACTATCTTTGCTAATTAAACTATTCTCCTTTTTGTAATAGAAACGCAAATATAAAAGTGTGCAGAAGAGAAGTGCGTTTTCAGTTATTTTAGTGCTTTTTGATGAAAAATATTCATCATTTTTGATTTTGTCATAAATGCCTTCTGGTGTTAATGAAGACAAAGTGTTGTTTACCTTAAACATATAATCTTTCTAAAAATATTAAAAATTATTTATAGAAGCTATATAATTGGCATTTAAAAATGTTTAATGATTACGAATATAAGGTAGAATTCATTATTGAAATTATCAAATAAATTAAGTAAAATTTTGAACAAAATTCAAAACCGTAAGCAGATGATAATAAAGTCTTAAATATACTACTATCTTATGTACTATAGGAGCAGGGAACTTAAGGTGCTGATTCTGTTTATATGTGGTTTATGAATCGATTAATCACAGATTGATGCATTGAGATGTGATATCTGCTTATCTTTTAATATTAATATTCTTACTTCCTATCAGATGAACTTATTAGTAAACAATCGATATGCTATATTGATATTGATATAAGTAAGGTACATA
>CAIWET010000623.1 GCA_903911805.1 uncultured Ignavibacteria bacterium
TTATAATATTAATTACTTAGTGGTTTTTCCGCCATTTTTGGTTAAAATACTATCGATTGGCTCCCAAAGCTCGATTTTATTACTATCTAAATCCATAATATGAAGAAACTTTCCATAATCATAAGTTTCGATTGTGTCAAGAATAATTACATTATTTTCTTTTAAATTTTTAAGTAAGCCTTTTAGATTCTGAACTCGATAATTTATCATAAATTCTTTTTTTGAAGGAGAAAAATATTCATTTCCAATTTTGAAAGGACTCCAAATTAAATAATTAATTTCATCTGGGTAATTTGCATTTCTAAATTCGAATGGTGAGCCAAAATCCTGCAAAGCAAGTCCTAAATTTTTGCCATACCAATTTCTGGATTCTTTTGGATTTGTGCTACCAAAAAATATCCCACCAATCCCAGTAACTTTAGGAGTAGTATCCCTTTGTTCAATTTTATTAACTATCTTTAAGTTGGTTGTATTGCAACTCAAAAGAATTATAGAGATTAAGAGGAATAATTTTTTCAATATTTTTCTAACCTAAATAAATTCAATTTCAAGCTCAAATACGTTTGAAAATGAGCTTTATTTTCTATTAATTTGAACTTGAAAATTTTGGTATTGAAAATTTGCCATCTAATTTATTCTGCATACCTTCATAAGCTATTTTTGAAATTCCACCTAAAACATCAGATAATTGTTTTAAATCATTACCCTTAGTCATAACTCCAATCAAATATGGATTTTTATCAATATATACAATGCCAACTTCATGCAATTGAGCCATATCTCTTTCTACTCTTTCACCAAATTTGTGAGCTACTTTGATATTTGGTCCAATACCTTTTAATAAGCCATCTTTATATTCACTTTGAGCTAATAAACTTAAAGCAAATTGAGAGCTTTTTCTACTTAGGAATGTGCTGTTATATAAAACTCTAAAAAATCTTGATACTGAATTTACACTTGCAACAAAGTTGTTATTATTGCCTGTATTTGCACCAAAATTAGTCATTACAGGAATTTCAAAATAATTACAGAGTTTAATAAAATCGCCATAAAGAACATTAGCACCTAATAGACTGAATGCTTCATTGTCTGAATAAACAATCATATAATAAAGCAATTCTTTAACAGAATATGTCTTTCCTTCTTCAATTGAACGATTTTTAATTGTTGGAGTATAGAGCTTTGACAATCTCTTTTTAAAAGTTATTGATTTATTTAGTAAACCTGGATTTTCGTCTTCTTTGGATAAATATAAAAGTAATAATGCAACTTTAGTTAAACTAGCAGGGTCATACATTTCATCACCATTAATCTCTAAGTGATGAGCGGTATTTAAATCATTTAAGTATACAGCAGCTGAAGTAACTATTCCGTCCTTTTTTTTCTGTTCAACAAACTCTCTTATTTTCAATTCTAATAATTTTAAACTTATATCTTCTACTTTGCTATTAACTAATAAAAGTGGTTTAATTAAACCTGTATCCTGCAATCTTATAATATTTGTGTTTATCCCAGAATCTGGTACAACAACTAATTCTGGAATATTCTCTGTAGCTTTTAAATTTGGGGAAATAGCTATATAATACATTATTGGTGGTACAATCAAAGTAAAGAGCAGTAAGTAAAGTGGCACAGGCCTTAGTAAAAAATTCTTCTTTATATCTTTCATTTTAAAAAAGTTCTTCATTTAATAATAATATCATCATCGTCAATTTTGGATCCAATGTTTTTGTTTAATTATATCATATATTTTTAAGTGATTTATAAACACCATTAATAGCTGATATTTATGTTATATATCTAACAATATTAAAAAAAATCATTAATTCAAGTTACAAATTTAAGTATATTTCAGCAAATAATCAAATATTTTGTAAAAAAAAATATTTGAATAGCTAGTTAAAACAATGGTTATAAGAGATTCCTTAAAAAAATTGTAATTTTCTCCATTATGAATTTTGCATAAAGAAATTGTTAGAATTTTATTTATTTATGGATTATCAATGATTTAAAAATGGGGCTTAAAAAAAGCCCCATTTAAAACTATTCGATATAAGAAAAAAATCTTATACCCAACCTCTCATTTTAACTGCTTCAGCAACTCTTGAAACAGCAATCATATAAGCAGCGTCTCTCATATAAACTCCACGTGATGTTGCTAAATCGCTAACTGCATGATAAGCTGCTGTCATTTTAGAATCTAATTTTTCTAAAACTTCTTCTCTAGTCCAGAAGTAATTCATATTACACTGAACTTGTTCGAAATATGAACAAGTAACGCCACCAGCATTAGCTAAAAAGTCAGGAATCATCCAAACATTATTTGCTTTCAATACTTCGTCAGCTTCTGGAGTAGTAGGGCCATTAGCGCCTTCTAATACAAATCTAACTGATGGTTTAATGAATTTTACAGTATCTGCATTTACTTGGTTTTCCATTGCAGCAGGAACTAAAATGTCAACTTCTTGTTCAATCCAAGCATTGCCAGGAAGAACTTCATAACCTAATTCATTTGCTTTAACTTTGTCAATTTCGCCAAAACGATTAGTAATATCTAATAATTCTTTTAAAATGATACCGCTTAATTTTTTGAATGTATAAGCTTTTTGGTCTTTATTATCCCAGCAAGATACTGCGATAGCTTTTCCACCATATTGTTGATACAAATCAATAGCATACTGGCTAACATTACCAAAACCTTGGAAAGAAGCAGTAGTAGTTTTAATATCAACGCCTTTTTCGATTAATGCTTCTCTTAAAGTATAAACTGCACCATAACCAGTTGCTTCTGTTCTACCTAAAGATCCACCCATACCAAGTGGTTTACCAGTAATTAAACCAGGAGCTTTTGTGCCTGTAATTTTTTCATATTCGTCTAACATCCATAACATATGCTGACCTGTAGTCATAACGTCTGGTGCTGGAACGTCCTGTACTGGACCAACGCTTCTAGCCATTTGACGCATCCAACCACGGCAGATTGCTTCTTGTTCTCTCATTGATAAATTGTGAGGATCGCAAATAACTCCACCTTTACCACCGCCCAATGGAATATCAACAACTGCTGTTTTCCAAGTCATCCACATTGCTAATGCTCTTACAGTATCTACTGTTTCTTGAGGATGGAAACGAATACCGCCCTTGTTAGGACCACGAGCATCGTTATGCTGAACTCTGAAACCACGGAATACTTTATAAGTTCCGTCGTCCATACGAACTGGTATATTAAAATGAAATTCACGATCAGGAACTCTAAGTAAATCTCTAGTTGCCTGGTCTAAACCTAATTGTTCGGCTACAGAATCGAATTGTTGCTGTGCCATTTTAAATGGATTGAAACCTTCACTTGCCATAATTAAAATCTCCAATAATATAAATCTGAGGTTTTTAAACCTCTTTTTTTAAAATTCTATTTTATAGAACTAATTCCGTTACAAAATTACAAAAAATTTCAAATAAAAAAATACTTTTTTCAAAATATTGTGATTTTTTTTTCACTGTTTGCGATTTTACGTAATTGCACAATCAAAAAAATTACATTTAACTCTTCAAAATATCAATTTTTAAATTACGTTAAAGTATATTTGAATTTTAAATAAAACTTTATGATAGAAAACCCTTACTCAATTGAATTATTCTACAAAAGAACAGAAAATCACACGAAGAGAACTGATTGCATTTATAGAGTTGAAGAGATACTAAGCGAACCTAGTTTGAACCTTGATTTTGTTTTAATGGGTGTAATTAACGCTTTGCCATCTGGGTTAAGATTTCCTGAGATTTCTAGAATTATGATTAAGATTTTTGATAGTCAATTTTGTTCTGATAATTTTGAAATATCGAATTGGTCTTATTCTACTCCAATTAATATTGGCCATAATGAGATTGGCACTATCTCTGTATATTATTTGAAAGAATTAAAAACTGATCCTATTGAAAACTTTAGTAAAGGAGAGATCTCAATTCTTGATTCAGTCGCAGGTATGATTGGAGATCATTTAACGTTTAGAGTTAATGACTTTAATGAATATAAACCAAATACTTACGATAATAAAAATTTCTCTTATAAATCAGAATGGCAAGTAGTTCTTAATTTACTAAAAGCAACTGACCAACACCTGTTTTCTATTATATCCAGAAAAATGATAAATTATCTTTTCTTTAAAGGAATTGAGGAATCTTATAATTTATTTAGAAGAATGGGTAATATTGAAGATTCAGAATCAACAAAAACGGAAATTAATAGACCGTCCAAGAAAACAATTTTAGAAAATTCTTATATTTTGGGTGAAGCAGTTTTTAATTTATGTACAAATTATCTTTCTGATACCGAAATATTATCTTTATTGCATAAATGGATAAATGAAGAAAGATCTAATTATTTAGTAAAAGCATTATCCAGTCAAACCACTCCATTGACTGAAATTATTGATGCAATTAGAAGGTATTACAGAATTAATCCAACTGTTGCAGAAAAAAGTTCACCTATTAATAAGGGAATCAGGGTTTCTTTAGTTAGAAGGTTCTTAACTGACCAATTGGAATATATCAATATTGCAAAAAGCTTTTGCGAAGTTGAGCATTTTTATGAATTAATTCAAAGAATGATTTACCCAACCGAAAGTCACGGAAAAGTTGGCGGCAAAAGTGCCGGAATTTTCCTAGCAAAAAGAATAATTGATAAATATAGCTTAGATGACCCAACTTTACGAGGTGTAAAAACACCAAAAACCTGGTATATCACTTCTGATGGCTTAATCAATTTCATTTATTATAACAATCTTGACGACATAACAGAGCAAAAGTACAAAGAGATGGACGAAATTCGTCAAGAATATTCTCACTTTATCCAGGCATTCAAAAATTCTCATTTCCCTCAGGAAATTATTAATGGATTATCAAGAGCATTAGATGACTTTGGAGATAATCCAATTATCGTAAGAAGCTCCAGTTTACTTGAGGACAGAATGGGTTCAGCTTTTGCTGGAAAATACAAAAGTTTATTTTTGGCAAATCAAGGTACGAAGTTAGAAAGAATGGAAGCGTTAATGGACGCAGTAGCAGAAGTTTATGCTTCTATGTTTGGTCCTGATCCTATAAATTATCGAATTGAACGTGGCTTTATCGATTTCAATGAAGAAATGGGAGTTTTGATTCAAGAAGTTGTAGGGAAAAAAGTTGGTAAATACTTCCTACCTGCATTTGGAGGAGTTGCCTTTTCAAATAATGAATTCAGATGGTCACCTCGTATTAAAAGAGAAGATGGATTGATAAGAATTGTTCCGGGATTAGGAACAAGAGCAGTTGACAGAATAAGCGACGATTATCCAATTTTGATTGCACCTGGACAACCTGAATTAAGAGTTAACCAAACTTACCACGACGTTGTTAGTTATTCTCCAAAAAATATTGATATTATAAATCTTGAGACAAATACTTTCGAATCGATTTCATTAAGAAAACTTATCAGCGAAGTTGGAAATAAATATCCATTGATAAACGATGTATTTTCAATTCAAGAAGAAGGTCAATTAAGAAGACCAATTGGTATTGGAATAGACACCAAAAAACACGAAATAGTTGCGAGCTTTGATAATTTGATTTATAAAGGTAAGTATGTAACTCAGCTTAATTCAATATTGAAAATATTAAAAGAAAAATTACAAACGCCAGTAGATATTGAGTTTGCTTGCGATGGAGAAAATATATACTTATTGCAATGCCGTCCACAAAGTTCATCAGATGAATCTTCATCAGCAATTATTCCAAGCGATGCTGATCCTAATAGAGTAATATTTACAGCGAATAAATATGTTTCGAATGGAAATATGCCTGATTTGCAATATATAGTTTATGTTGATTCAATCAGTTACTCCAAAAGAGAAAATTATGATGATTTGAAAGATATTGGGAAAGCAGTAGGAAAATTGAATAAAATACTACCCAAAAAGAGTTTTATACTGATGGGACCTGGCAGATGGGGGTCACGAGACGATATTCGTTTAGGTGTTTCGGTTACATATTCTGATATAAATAATACAGCAATGTTAGTAGAAATTGCTAGAAAAAAAGAGAGTTACGTTCCTGATTTATCGTTTGGAACTCATTTCTTTCAGGATTTAGTAGAAACATCAATTAGATATTTGCCTTTATATCCTGATGATGAAGGAATAGTCTTTAATGAAGATTTCTTTATGAACTCTAAAAATTCATTAACAGAATTTTCCCCTGAATACGAACATATAGCTGATACTTTAAGAGTGATAAATGTTCCTGAAGCCACCAATAAATTATATTTAAGAATATTAATGAATGCCGATGGGGAAGAGGCAATGGCTCTTTTAGTTGACCCAACTCAAAAGTCAGGTTATTCCGGTGCAAGTACCCAACATCACCTTGAAAAGAAGATTGAACCGTGGCAATGGCGTCAAAAAATGGCTGAATTGATTTCTGAGAAATTTCCATATAAGAAATATCAATCTAAAGCAATGTATTTGACTGGTAACACGTTAACTAATAATGCCGGACCAAAGCACGATATTGATTTTATTTTGCATTTTAATGGTACAGCAGAGCAAAAGAAATGTGTTCTTTCTTGGTTTGAAGGATGGAATGACGCTTTAGTTGAGCAAAATAGAGAATTATTTGGTTATAAAGTCGAAAAAATGATTGATCTTCAATTTATTAGTGATAAAGATATTCATAATAAAAATCAAAACTGGGATTTGATAGATCCAAAGAAAAAGAGTTCTAAATTATTGAAATCAATAGAGTAATATATTATTCAATTTCAATTATTAGATTGTCTTTTTGAGCTTTTAGCTGAACTTCAGAGAATAAATCGATATATTTGATTTGTTCTTTAGGGACAATATTATTCAAAAATAAAATCAGTATTTTATCATCTGAAATATGAAGTATAGTTTCAAGGTTTTTATTAATTTGAGAAAAAACTATATTTCTTACAAAATCAGGTACGTTTAATGGTAATTGATAATCAAATTTAATAAAGAAAAGAGCTTTTTCTTTATTGAAGGCAATTCCGTTAATATAAAGTTTGAATTTTCCTGTTATAGGTAAAAATCCTAATACAGAATACTCAAGTTCTATATCATCAACAATCAAAGAAGATGAATTGAATTGACTGATTTTTGGATATTTCTTAATTTTTATCTTAGAATAATTATATTTTTGCTCAATATAATTCTTGATAATTTGGTTTAATTCTAAATATGTAAATTCAATATTCATCAATTTTCAATTAATTTTAAAAATTCGTGGCGTAAAGTTACATCGTCCATCATTAATCCACGCATAACAGATGTAATCATTAATGCTTTATCTTCCACCTCATTAACTCCTCTTGCAATTATGCAATAATGCTTCGCTTTGATTACCACTGCTAATGCTCTTGGCTTTAATAAATCCATTAAATAATCAGCAATTTGCTCGCCAAGTTCTTCTTGTATTTGTCCTCTTCTTGAAAACCAATCAACAATTCTATTGAATTTCGATAATCCAATTACATAATCTCCAGGGATATAACCTATGATACATTCACCTGTGATTGGTTGCCAATGATGAGAGCAAAGCGACATCACTGTAATTCCTTTTGAGATGATTAGTTCATCTACTTTTTTGCGATTTGGAAAAATAGTAGTTTTTGGTGGAGCTGAAAATCTGCCAGCAAATAATTCATTAACATACATTTTTGCAATACGTTTAGGGGTATTTGCACTATTTGGGTCATTTCTGGAAATTCTAAGAATATCGAGTATTTCGATAAACTTCTTTTCTACCAAAGAAAGCATCTCTAAATTCTCTTCTTCAGTAATTTCTAAATTTCCATTTGCATCAAATAGAGGATAACCCAAGTGACTTAATTTTGGAAAAACTTCATCAGAATTTATTACTTCGTCCAACTCTTCATCATTAAAATTATGCATTTTTTTTCAATAATTAATTTCCAAAATATTCAGCGGAACTATCTTCAGTTTCGTAAATTTTAATTTTATATAATTCAGCATTTTCAAATTTATCACATAGAATTTTCCAAAATTCCATACAAAGATTTTCAACAGTTGGAATAATGCCGTTCAAAAAATCAACATCGTGGTTCAAATGTTTATGATCAACTTTAATTATTAAGTTATCAAAAATGATCTTCTTCATTTTTTTTAAGTCAATCAAATAACCAGTTTCAGGATTTGGATTACCTTTTACTGTAACTTCTAAATTGTAATTATGTCCGTGTCCATAGAAATTACTACATTTGTCGTAAATCTCATTATTCATTTCATCAGAAAAGTTGGGATTATACAAGCGATGTGCTGCAGAGAATCTTACTTTTTTTGTAATATATATCATTTACCCTTTATCTCAATTATTTTTCTTAAATTTGTCTTTTATTTTTGTTCAAATAATTTAATAATTATGAGAATTAATGACATTAAACGTATTTTATTGATTTTTCTTTTTAGTTTGATATTTATATCTTGCTCAAGCGTAAAGCAAGAAGAAAAAAAATCTACTTTTTCAGATAAAAATTTGATTTGGCAAAGGTATGAATTAAAGACAATTAGCTTTAAAGCTGATGCTGATATAGAATTTTCAGGTAGTAGCTTAAGTGCAGTTATCAAAGGAAAAATTGCAAATAAAGATTCTGCATCTTTTGTAATACTTGGGCCATTTGGAATAACTGTAGCCAAAGCCTATATTGCAAAAGATTATGTATTATTTTATGATTCATATAATAATAAATATTTCTCAGCAGATGTCAATAAAATATCAGAAATCAAGAATACCAATATCGGTTTATATATTCAAATGGTAAAAAAGCTGTTTGATTTGATGAGAAATGAATATATCAAAACAGAAAATATTACTCCTGAATATGATATTGTGGATTATATTGCTTTTAAAAATATAAATAAAGATCAAAGTTCAGATGTTATAGAATTTAGTAAAAATACTAATTTGATTAGTAAAATTACAAATTTCAGAAACAATAGTGAAGACTTTTCCGTTAAATACACTAACTTTGAGAGTTATGAAAATATTATGTTTCCGGGAAAAATGGAATTTAAATATAATAAATTGAAAATGTCGATGAAAATGGAATTTACTGAACTAAAATTAAATCTTGATTTCAGCAGTATTCCTTTTATATTTAGTGTACCTTCCGGAGCTGAGAAAATTAATTTCTAATGATAAGAAAATTTTTAAATAATATACATAGACAAAAATCGGGAATTGGGTTTTTAATTCTCGTTTTTTTGTTTTTATTTATAAGTAACAACGACTTTGTTTATTCGCAATCAATCAAAGATTCTACATTCTTAAAAAGTATGGATACAAGTGCTGTTTTCAAAGATTTCCAAAAGAAAATGCGAAGAAATGAACTTGATACAAATAATGCTGAAGTAAAAAAATACAATTTAAACAAAAAGTCCAATGACCTCGATTCACTGGTAGTATATAATGCAAAAAAATCTGCAAATCTCAATCTAAAATCAAAAGTCCTTAGACTAAATGGTAATTCTGATATAAAACTTAAACAACAAAAATTAGAAGCTGATATTATTGAATTGTATTTTGAAGATGGATTGCTAAAATCAAGCGGTACTTTAGATTCCAATCAAAAAATTATTGGATATCCAAAGTTTAATGATAAGGGCGAAATCTTCTATGGTGAAAAAATTCTGTTTAATTTTAAAACTAAGCAGGGTACAATAACAATGGGTGAGACCGAGCAGGATAAGGCTTACTATTTTGGGTCTAAAATTAAAAGAGTAAGTGAAAGCGAGCTTTTTGTTCAAGATGGTTGTTATACAACTTGCGACCATCCACATCCACATTATTATTTTGGTTCACCAAAAATGAAAGTAATTGTTCAGGATAGAATATTCATTGACCCAATAATCTTCTATGTTGAAGATATGCCAATTTTTATTTTACCTGTTGGATTATTTTTCCCAAGTAAAACTGGAAGACAATCAGGTATAATGATTCCAAAATTCTTTTTCTCCTCAAATAGAGGAGTAGCTCTTGAAGATTTTGGACTTTATCTTGCATTAAGCGATTATTACGATACTAAATTTGCAGTAAATTTCTATTCCAAAGGCGGATATTTATTGAAAAATTCAACTCAATGGGTACTAAAAGATGAGTTCTCAGGTAACATTGATTTACAATATGGAAAGACTAGATTCAATCCTGAAGATGAATACAAAACAGATTATAGATTTGGATTAGTTCATCATCAAAATATCACTCCAAGTTCTAAAATAGATGTAAATCTGAATTTTACATCTCAAAACTTTAATAGAAATACTTCAATTAATTTGTTCGACCGCGTTCAGCAGAATGCAACCTCTACAGCTTCGTATTATACAAGTTTTGACAATGGCTCAAGTATCTCTCTATCGTATAATAGAGAGCAAAATATTATTACAAATGAATACAATCAAAATCCAACATTTTCCTTTAATTTGCCACAATATAAGCCTTTTAAAAAATTATATCCATCAAGTTGGGTGGGAGATATTTCTGTAAATTATGCAGCAAATATGAATTATAACAGTCAGGTAACGCGAAGTATACTTTCAAAAGTAGTAAGTGGGACAACTGTTTTGGATACTCAAATGATTTATTCCAACAGATCAAGAATTAATCATAGTCCATCTATTTCAATTTCACCAAAATTGGGATATTTTACTTTTACTCCTGGAATAACATTTTCGGCAAGTAATTTCTTTAGAAAATTAACAAGAAATTATAATGCTGTAGATTCTACAACTTTTGACCAAACTGAAAATGGTTTATTTACAGAATTTGATGCTAGTTTATATTTAACTGCCTCAACTACTCTTTTTGGTGTATTAAATACAAAACAATTATTTGGTAAGAACATATTTGGAATTAGTGCATTAAGGCATACATTTCAACCATCTGTTTCATATAGCATCAGACCTGATTTATCTAGTGATAAATTAGGATTTTATAGTTCTTATTATGATTTAAAACAAAAAAAAGACATCATATATTCTAGATATACTTTAGATGGTGGAGGATTTGCCTCCAGAATGAATTCTCAATCATTAAGTTATTCAATTGTCAATGCATTTGAAGCAAAAGTATATCAAAATGATTCAATTCCTGATAAGAATTTAAAATTTCTTACAATGAATTTTAATGGCGGATATAATTTTAATTATGATTCATTAAAATTCAATGATATATCAATGAACTTTTGGACACCAGGAATTGCAGATATTTCATTTTCAGGTGGTGGAACATTCACAGCATATTCAGATGATAAAACAAAAGATGTAAATGGCGCATTGACTGGTGCATATCATAGAGTGAACAGATTATTAATGACCGATGGTAAAATGCCATTGAGATTGACTAGCATCAATTTTCAAATGTCCACAACTTTTAATTCATCTGGTGCTTCATTCGGAAGTACAGCTCCTGGCTTAACAGCTGATGCAAACAATGGGGAAGACCCAGAAGGTGCGGCAACTAAGAAAAGAGATTTAAAAAAGGATTCTGTAGGAATTGGCGAGAGATTTAAACAAAGAATGGAATATAAAGAAGAATATTTTGACTTTTTTGGTGAGAACACTCCTGGATATTCTGCATTGACTTTGCCTTGGAGCTTAAATCTTGCACTGAACTTCCAATGGGAGAATATTAATAAGAACATTATTAATCGTTCAATATTTTTAACAGGAAGATTTAATGTTATGGTTTCCAAAAGTTGGATGATTAATGCGACAGCGAATTACGATGTTGTAAAAAAAGAAATGATAACTCCATCATTTACAATTTCAAAGCAATTGCATTGCTGGTCTTTAGATTTTGATTGGTACCCAACAGGATATAATCAAGGATTCTATTTAAGATTTGGAATAAATTCTGACCAATTGAAAGATCTGAAGTTCGAAAAGAGATCTTCGGTTATATATTAAAAGTACTTAATTATTCTTTAAATTTAATTAATAAATTAGATAAGATTGTGAATATAGCAAAAAAAGGAACTCTGCAGCTCCTTTTTTGTTTAAACTTATATAATTTCCCCCTATATAAATCTTTATCGAGATAATAGAACGTCGTCTAATTGTCTCATATTTATGCTGTCAATTTGAGCAAATTCTCTATAGAAATTCTTCTTTTTATCAGTATATTCAGAATTCAAGAGCATTTTCTCGGTTATGGAAATATTACTTTTAAATATTTTATTTAAATGCAATATGATATTTTCGTAGTTATTTGAATCTACTTTTAGTATGATTTTCTGCATTTCTCTCCTCTTTTAATTTTTAACTGATACAAAACTAAAGAAATATTTTTTACCAACAATAATGGACTTATTAACAAGTTTTAAAACGTGTAAAAATTAGTTAAAAGTCTTAATATTGTTTCCTTTTTGTGCAGCGATTTCTAATACCATTTTAGTATTATGAACTAGAGTCTCAGTACTTAAACTCTTTTTATATTCTGCTAAACCTCCACTAATAGTTACATTAAATCTTCTGTTATTTAATACAATTGATGAGCTTGCAATTTCGCTTCTGAGTCTGCGTGCCCAGTTGTTTGCATTTTGTAAAGTCATTCCTAATAAGGCAATAGCAAACGTACTTTCATCGATATGTCCAATTATGTCATATTTTTTTACGAATCTCTCAATTATGTTTATTACGTGCTGATTAATAGGGTCATAATTAGCTTGAAACAGCTGATTATTTATTGCACTATAATTATCGACTTTAAACATTAACAGCGACAGAGGAGTATTAAAATCGTTAGATTTGCTAAGTTCTTCGTCAAGTCTTCCATTAAAGGCAACACTATTAAGAATTCCGGTATTTGTTTCCATCATTGGTTGGTTATTAACCAATGTATTGTAAACCAATTGCTCAATTGCAATACCTGCAGTGTCAGCTATATCTCCTAATAATAGTAAATCGTTGTTACTGTAAGATGTTGTATTACGATTTTCTAAATATAAAGCTCCAAAATTATTTTTGAAAGACTTAATTGGTACTGAGATAAAGTATCCTTTTTCGATAAAAGGCTCAGTATGATTAATTCTGATAATATTATTATCTTCGATTACAGAAGATTCTTGTTTGCAAAGAGTAATTGTATTTTTTATTAAAGAATTATTCAAATCTACTTCAAAATTATCATAAGTTTCATTAGGTTTTTTGGACATAAGCGCTTTAATCATCCATTTTTGTTGATTTTCATCATAAGCTACTATGCCGATAGTCGTATAATCAACAATCTTACTAATGTTAGAAATAGCGAGTTTAAATATTTCGGCTGCATCCATATCTGTACCCGAAACAGCATTTCTGAATTCTTTTGTAGCAATTAATGATTTTTCGGCTTGAACCAATTCAAATTTTTCAGTATAGCTTTGCATTAATGAGCTTACTAATTTAGTGAAATGCCCTAAAAATCCAACAGTGATTACATCATAAGCATCATTTGTATTTGTATCAGCACAAATCAAGGCTGTAACAGTATTTCCAAAAAACACTGGAACTCCAATAAATGAATTAGTTCCTACGCTTCTGGTATAATATGGTATCAAATCCAATTCAGCTGAAGGATTAATATCAGAAAGTATTTCTGGTTTTTGATTTGTAATAATCTGACTTGCGATATCATTGCTGATAGGTAATTTTTTTTGTTTAGTTATAGCATCTGGTTGATCAGTAACGCAGGCAATTAATACCATTTCTGCTTTTTCCTGATTAACTAAAAGAAAAGAAGCAGTACGGGTACTAGTAACTGATCTAATAATCTTTAAAATTCTCTGAATGAAAAATTCAAATTCTTTCTTCGGCTCTCCAGATGACAACTGTTCATCTTCAATTAGAAGAGACATATCAAAATCTAACTGTTTCGGTTTAAAAGGACTTGGAGCGATTGTTTCATTAATTGGAGTTTCAATTTCTTGAATAGGTTCTTCAATCTGATTCGAAATTAAAGCATCTTCAAAAATCTCATCTTGCACGAATTCTTCATCCAAATCAGGTACAACAGTTGGTGAAGGAGTTTCAATTGTTTCAATAGATTCAATTGGTTGCTCTTGGATGGCTGGAATCTCTGTTTTTTCGATCAACTCTTCAACAGGTGGATTAACAACTTCCTTCTTAATTTTCCTGATTTTAATATTTACTCCACCTTCAGGGTCACTGAACTCGATTTCGGTTGGTTCTTCTTTTGGAGGAGCTTTAGGAGCTTCAACTTTTTTAGTAAATATTGAAAATTTATCAATAAATTTTTCATCGAATGGTATTTTTTTTTCTTTTTCATCAGATTCTTCTTCAAACTGCTTTCCAAAATCTTCGATAACAACTCTGGTTGCTTTTTTGTCGGTAATTTGAGTAACCGCAAAATTCTTTTTTTCAACAGGAATACGCTTTGTATCAGGAATATATGATGAGCGTTCTTTAACAATCATAACAATTCTAAGAGCTGCTAAAATTGCGACCGATCCACCAATAATTCTTATCTCTATTACGTTGAAAAATATTGCTACTATTAATCCTAAGATAAACCCTAGAATAAATACGCTGTCCGATGGATTGAAGATCTCTAAAATTTTAAAGTTATTCCTCTTTGCCATAACATTCTAATCCTTAAAATGTAGCCATAACGACTATATTACTAAATATTTTTTAAATTAAA
>CAIWET010000624.1 GCA_903911805.1 uncultured Ignavibacteria bacterium
CTTATATGAAAAAATTTACTAATTTCTTCGCACTTGGATTACTAATAATCTTATTCCTAGGTGCAACATTTAATGCTGATGCCACTTACAAAAGAATGGTATTAGTTGAAGAAGCTACAAATACCAGTTGTGGTCCTTGTGCTTCACAGAATCCTGCTTTCCAAAAATGGGTAACTGATAATTTCAGCAGCGTAGTACCTGTTGTTTATCATGCATCTTGGCCTGGAGATGATGATCCAATGTATTTAACAGACGTAACAATGAACAAACAAAGAGTTGAATCATATTATCAAATGAATAAAGTTGGTGTTCCTAATTGTAGAATTAATGGTTTAATTCATACAGGTATGAACGGTTACTATGACGGTGCTCCTGGTGACATACCTGGTATTACTAAAGAATTAGATAAATATAAAGATGCAACATCTTATTTTCAATTAACAATCAATGAAATTAGAAATGGATCTACTGTTACAGTTGAAATAACTGTTAAAGCTGATGCAAATCTTGATAATAAAAAATTGAGAGTTGTTGTTAATGAAGCAAAAATTACTACTGAAACTATGCCAAATGGCGAATCAGAATTCTTTTATGTTGCAAGGAAAATGCTTCCAGATTATAAAGGAACATTAGTAAATCTTGCTCCAGCAACTACTCAAAAATATACTTTCAATTACAATATTCCTGAAGAATGGAATGCAGATGCACTTTATATTACTGCATTTTTACAGGATGAAACAACACACGAAGTTGTACAAGCTGCTCATAATATGAGTGCTGCTTCAGCATCTTTTGAAGCAATATCAAACAAATATTTAAAGGTTGACGCAAGTAGCAAAATAACAAAAACTGTTACTGTTAAAAATCCAAATGATTTCGTTTGTAGTTTTGATTTATCAGTTGATAGCCAAACTTCAAATATTCCTAGTAGCTGGTCAGTTGATTTAAGCAAATCAGAAGTAACTGATTTAGAACCAGGAGCTACAGAAGATATTACTATGACAGTAAATGCTTCAGCTTCAGCTGGTTTAGCTACAATTAATTTGAAAGTAACTCCAGTAACAAGTAAAGCTTTAAAAAATGATGCTTATTTAGCAATGTATTGCTTATCAAATGCAACTAAATATGCAATATACAATGCAAATGTAGGTTGTGCAAATGTATTAAATGACGTGATGGGTTATAATGATATAACTGTTGACGGTTATGCATTTATTCCTTTTGAAGTTGGTGCTATGCAAGCATATGGTAAAACTTGGGATGCTGCATTCTTCTGCTTTAATGTAAACTCTATGGGTATTTTAGGTGGTAATTCAGCATATGCTGCATATACAACTGAAGTTTATAAAGTTATCAATGATCTATTGGCTAATAATAAAAAAGTATTTATTCAATCAGAAGTTGATTTTACTTATGCTGCAACAGTATCAAAAAATACTAGTGTATTAAACTTCTATAATAATACATTAGGTATTACTTATGGCGGCGCTAAACAATTTTTTAATTCTCAAACTAACCAATATAGTTTGTTCCAAATTAATGGTATAGCTCAAGATCCTATTTCTGATGGTTTCGCTGAAACACAAATGAATAGTGGTTATAATGGTACTTCTTGGCCTTTTATCACATATTATGCTGATTATTTCACTGTAAATTCTGGAAGTAAATCAACTCCAATATTCTTACACGACAATGATAAAAATAAAGTTGCTGGTATTAAATATGTAAATGATAAAACAAAATTAGTTTACTTGACCTTTGGTCTTGAATCAATCCCTGGTTATCAACAAAGATTTGATATGGGTACAAAAATTGTTGAGTATTTATTATCTGATGCTGCTGCTAGTTTGCCTACGTTGAAATTAAGTTCAAATGTTGTTAGTTTTGGCAAAATTAAATTAAATACTAAATCTACTCAAACAGTAACTGTTACTAATGAAGGTGCAGCAGATTTGATTATTACAGATATATCTTGTGATGAATTCAATGATGCATATAAAATCAAAGATTTACCAACTGCTGCAAATCCATTGACAATCAAACCAAATGGTTCAGCTGTTATAACTATTGATTTTACTCCATTAGAAGTTAAAGATTATTCAGATTTCTTAAACTTCAAATCTAATGCTAAAACATCTCCAGACGTTATTACTATCGATGGTGAAGGTATTTCTGAAATTAATACTGTTAAAGATTTTGTTTCTTCTGACAATAAAATTAACTTAAAAGTTAATCCAAGCTTAATAAGCGAAACTGCAGAAATCAGCATTAATTTAACTGATTTAAATACAATCAATCTTAATTTGTACGATTCAAATGGTAATTTAGCTAAAACAATTGCAAATTCCTGTTCAGATTCAAAAGTACAATTTGATGTTAGTGGATTATCAAGTGGAAAATACTTCTTAGTTGGTAATTCAGGTAAATCATCAGCTAAAGTTCCAGTTATTATTGTAAAATAATAATTATTCTAATTCTTATTATTCCCGACATTTTTATTAATGTCGGGATTTTTTTTATTTAATAAACAAATTATGCTTAGTTTATATTTCCATATCCCTTTTTGTAATCATAAATGTTTTTATTGCGATTTCTATTCTTTAGGAAAATTTAATAAGAATCAAGAAGATGCTTTCACAGAATCATTATTAATTGAAATCGATTTATCTGCTAAAAAGTATTATAAAAACCAAAAAATTGAAACTATCTTTTTTGGAGGTGGTACTCCATCAGTTTTATCTGTATATAATTTCAATAAAATTGCTGATAAAATTAAACAATCATTCGATTTAAGTAATTTAATTGAATGGACAATGGAGGCTAATCCAGAATCTATTACAAAAGAAAGGCTTGAGAATTATCTTCAAAATGGTGTAAATAGACTTAGCATTGGAGCTCAATCCTTTAATAATGATGAACTTATTTTTCTCGAGAGAATTCATAATTCAGATGAAATAAAAGAAAAATATTATTTATCTAGAGAATCAGGATTTGAAAATATTTCACTTGATTTAATTTTTTCATTACCAAAACAAAGTAGAGAAAACTGGCTAAATTCGCTAAATAGTGTTTTTGAACTTGACCCAGAACACATTTCAGCATATTCATTGATTTTTGAAGAAAAGACTAAATTATATAATCAATTCCAAAAAGGACTAATCTTACCAAATGACCCAGATTTTGAACACGATTTATACATAGAAACAATTGAATTGATGGAGAAAAATGGTTTATATCAATATGAAATTTCGAATTATTCGAAAATAGGGAAGGAATGCAAACACAATTTGAATTATTGGTATGGAACAGATTATTTAAGTTTTGGACCATCAGCTCATAGTTTTATTGAAAATAAGAGATTTTGGAATTACAGAAGTTTAAAGAAATACAATGAATTACTTTCGCAAAAAATAATTCCTGAAGAAAATTTTGAAATAATAAATACTGAAATGTCATTAACAGAAGCAATATATCTACAATTAAGGTCAAAAGGAATATTTTTAGAGGAATTCAAAGCTAAATTCGATATTGACTTATTAAATCTTGTGAATATGAAACTTGAATATTTATTTCATAAGCACTTGAATGTTGAAAATAATATTCTTAGATTCACACCTGAAGGTTATTCTATATCTGATGAAATTACTTTAAAAATAATGGAAGTGATAGAATAATTATGGAATTCTTAGGTCAATTAGCAGCATTATCAGCAGCAATTTTATGGTCATTTGGTTCATTTATCTTTACATTCACTTCAAAGAAAATGGGCTCGATGCAATTGAATATTTCTAGGCTTTCATTTGCATCAATTTTATTGATAATTACAATCATTGTTTTTAGAATACCATTTGATGTTACTTTGGAGCAAACAATTTTATTAGTCATTAGTGGATTTATTGGATTAGTACTTGGTGATACTTTTCTTTTTAAAGCATTCGTTGAAGTTGGTCCAAGAGTTGGAATGATAATAATGTCAGGTAATCCTGCTTTAGGAGCAATTCTTGCTTTCATTATATTAGGCGAAATTTTAGATATTAAAGATATTATTGGTATTCTAATAGCTTTAACAGGAATTTTTATTGTCGTTTCCGAAAGTGAAAATGATGAGAAAAGATTCTCAATCAAACATATAAATCTAAAGGGATTATTATATGGCTTTTTAGCTGCTTTAGGTCAAGCTGTTGGCTTAATAATAGCAAAGATGGCATTTGCTAAAGGCGACATTAACGGCTTTGTAGCACCATTTATTAGGATATTCTCTTCAGTTATTCTATTTTTGCCAATTATATTTATATTGAAAAAACAATTTAATCCTTTCAAATTATTTAGAATTGAAAAGCAAGTTTTTAAATATGTGATAATAGGTTCAATTATTGGACCATATTTAGGAATTAGTTTGAGTTTTATTGCTATAAAGCATACATCGATTGGAGTTGCATCAACACTGTTGTCATTGGTACCAATTATTATGTTACCAATTGGCCACTTTATTTATAAAGAAAAAATAAGTAAAGTAGCCATTATTGGTGCATTTGTTTCTGTTATTGGATGTATTCTATTATTTATTAAATAAAAATTATTTGGTTTTAACTTCAAGATTATACCAATTAATAATTTCTTTTATAAAGTCATCACAGAAATTCTTTTCTAATTTTCCATATTCGTTAGGTGAACCAGTATTCGATTTCTGGAATAAATGATTTGCGTCCTTAATAGTTTTGTAACTCAAATGATAACCTTTGCAAACTTCATCCATATGATAATCACTTAAAAACTCAATTAAATATTTTAGATTAAACTCAGCAGGAACTTGAGTATCTTTTTCACCAAATAATGCAAGAATTTTTACATCGCAAATTTTAGATAAATAATCTTTGGGTTCCAATATTAAGAACTTTTTCATCCAAGGAGATTCTAATTGTTTTAATTGTGCTTCAATAGTTTTAGTAAGATATTTGTTAGGGTCTTTAATTGAAGATTTTGCAGCAGAATCCATTTTAGAAATTTGAATTTCACCAATTTTCATTAAAAGAGATTTTACTGAGTCTAACGACATTTTACCAACACAATAATCTAATGAATAGGCTTGAGCATCTTTTGCTAATTTCATATCTTCTTCATTCATTTTTTCGGATCTAAATATCGCTGCCATTTGCTCTCTTAATAACAAGTTTCCATTCATAGTTGGACCAGCCATAAGAATTATAAATTTTAACGAATTAGGCGATTTATTTGCCACAATCGGAGCAATTATTCCACCTTCGCTATGGCCTAGCATACCTATATTTTTTGTATCAACATATTTATTCTTTTTTAATTCAGTTAAAGCAGAATTTGCGTCTTCAGCAAAATCTAAAGTGTTACAAACTCCGAATTTTCCTTTTGATTTTCCGGTTCCTCTGTCGTCATATCTATAAACTCCAAAGCCATATTTAACTAAAGAATCTGATAGAACTTTGAATACTTTAAATCCAAATACTTCTTCATCTTTTGTTTGAGCTCCACTACCAGTAACTAAAATAATGAGTGGATGCTTAGTATTAGTATCTGGTAAAGTTAATGTACCAGAAAATTGAATAGTGTCATTTAAAAAAGGTACTTCAAATGTAATTTGAGAATTAGAACTATAAGAAATAAAAAATAATAAAGCAAAAATTAATGAGTATTTAAATACTCTTATTTGATCAACAAACAATTTCATAAATCACCTTAAAAATAAAAAGCCATCCGAAGATGGCTTGAAAAAAATTAAATTACATCTCCAAACTTTTCTGGATAAGGAGGTAGTGGCATAGAATCTGGAATTCCCATTAAAGGAAAATCTTTACGTAAAGGATAAAGTGGCTCTCCAGTTTCTGGATCACAATAATCTTCTGGCATATAAAATCTTCTTAAATTAGGATGACCTTCAAATTTAATACCATACATATCAAAAGTTTCTCTTTCGTACCAATTTGCACTTCCCCAAACTTCTGAAACAGAAGGGCAAAGTAAACTGCTTTCAGAGATCTGAACTTTAAGTCTAAGTCGTTTATTATGATTCATAGAATATAAGAAATAAACAACTTCAAATCTATTATGTTTTTTATCCAACCAATCAATAGCTGTAATATCAACACACATATCTAATGCGATTTCTGGATTTTCTTTTAATTCAAAACAAATATCCAACAAATTATCTTTTGGAATAGTATAAGTAATCTGATTTCTATGCTTAACTATTTCATAATTTTCTGTATTCAGCTTAATGACTGAATGAATATTTTCAAAGTACTGTTCCATTTTCTAACCAAATATTTTAAATTAGTTCAATCAATAATTGCAATTTAGCAACTTTTTCGCCGATTTTAGTATGAATTTTTTTCACAACACCATCAATTGGCGAATTTATTTGATTTTTCATTTTCATTGCTTCAAGAATTAATAAAGGCTCACCTTTCTTAACTTTTTGATTTTCAGTAACATAGATGTTCAAAATACCACCAGGAATAAAAGCTTTTATTAATCCAGGGTTTGGAGAAATATATTTCTTTCTGTTAACAAATTTCTGAGTTAATTCAGTTTCATATTTTGTATCATCTAAAGTAAATTCACTATACTGCATACTTATAATTCTCCTTAGAATGGTGGAATACCGTGTTTTTTATACGGTACTTTATCTTCTTTATTTTCTGACAAAATTAAAGCGTGAACAATATAATCTCTAGTTTCTGAAGGATTGATTACAGCATCAATATAACCAGCGGCAGCTGCTTTATACGGATTTGCAAACTTTTCAGTATATTCGGCAACTTTTTCTTTTCTTGTTAATTCAGGATTTTCAGAATTGGTAATTTCAGCTTTGAAAATAATATTTGCTGCACCTTCAGGACCCATAACTGCAATTTCAGCTGTTGGCCAAGCAAAAACAAAATCAGCACCCAAATGTCTTGAACACATTGCAATATATCCACCACCATAAGCTTTTCTTAAAATCATAGTGATTTTAGGAACTGTTGCTTCGCTATAAGCATAAAGTAATTTTGCACCGTGTCTAATTACTCCAGCGTGTTCTTGATCAATTCCTGGCAAATAACCTGGTAAATCAACTAATGTTAATAATGGAATATTGAATGAGTCGCAGAATCTAATAAATCTTGCAGCTTTGTCTGATGAATCGACATCTAACACACCAGCTAATACTTTTGGTTGATTTCCAACAACACCAACTGTTTGACCTTCAATTCTAATAAATCCTATAACAATATTAGCAGCAAATAATTCCTGGATTTCCAAGAAATCAGAATTATCTGATATAGCACGAATAATATCTCTAATATCGTAAGGTTGATTGGCTTCCTTAGGCATTATATTATCTATTTTGTATTCAGCCTTAGGAAGAGCAGTAGCATATTTATCTGCTTTTTTACGATTATTCCAAGGAATAAAAGTAACAAGTTTTTTTATTTGCTCAAAACACTCGAGCTCATCATTTGCAAAGAAATGGGCATTTCCAGAAACTTCTGAATGAATTCTTGCTCCACCAAGTTCTTCCATTGAAATTTCTTCACCCAAAACTGTTTTTATAACTTCTGGACCAGTTATGAACATTTTTGAAATTTTATCTACAACAAAAACGAAATCAGTAAGAGCAGGTGAATACACAGCTCCACCAGCACAAGGTCCTAAAATTACTGATAATTGAGGTATTACTCCAGAAGCCATAGTATTTCTATAAAAAATCTCTCCATAGCCAGCTAAGGAATTAACACCTTCTTGAATTCTTGCTCCACCTGAATCATTAATACCAATAAGTGGAATGCCTAATTTAACTGATTGATCCATAATTTTTGTGATTTTTCTTGCGTGAGCTAAACCTAATGAACCACCAGCTACAGTAAAGTCTTGAGCATAAATACAAACTGGATGTCCAAGAATAGCTCCAGTACCTGTTATAACGCCGTCACCGGGTAGATACTTTTTATCCATTCCGAAATCTTCAGCTTTGTGCTCAACAAATAAATCATACTCGTGAAATGAATTATCGTCTAAAATTGCTTCAATTCTCTGACGAGCAGTTAATTTGCCCATCAAATGTTGTTTTTGAATTGCTTTTTCGCCACCGCCTTCTGTAATTGAAGATTTTCTCTTGAAAAAATCTCGAAGACTTGATGATAATGACATATTTTACCTAAAATATTTTTACAAATACGATTACAAAATTAATAAAAAATATGTTATAAAAGAAAACATATTATTTTTATGGTATTTATATAATATTTTCTTGTTATTTTTGTAAATATTATGTTACAA